>CAXMTQ010000278.1:0-3074 GCA_964196205.1 uncultured Desulfobacula sp. | reverse complement strand
TGTTGCTGTATGCCATCAGGGTGGCAATAAGGAGGCTGAAATTATGGCATCCATGCTCAACATGCATGCAGCCCAAGAAGGAGTTGAAATAGATATACAGCATTCAGGTATTGAACGGCAGTGTGAACATGAGTTTTTTGTTCCTGCTGAAGATACAATTGCCGGGGTTGATGCAGTCCTCAGCACAGCCTGCGGCATTGGAGTACAGTTTATGGCGGAAAAATATGCCAATACTCCTCTTTTTCCCGGGCTTGATACCTGTTTTCTCGGAGCTGTGGATGAGCATGGTGTCTTTTCTGAAAAATGCCAGGCCTGCGGCAAATGCGTACTTGGCCAAACAGGCGGTATCTGTCCTGTTTCACGTTGTGCAAAACGAATTTTAAACGGCCCCTGCGGTGGTTCGACCAATGGAAAATGCGAACTGAGCAAAGATTTGGACTGTGCATGGCAGCTTATCATTGAAAGACTAACTGCCCTTGGCCGTATGGATGATTATGAAAAACTTGCCGAGTTAAAGGACTGGTCCTTTGACCGGGCAGGCGGACCACGCAAATTCATCAGGGAGGACATACAGGTATGAGCACGAAAACCCCCAGTAAACTTGAAAAAATTCTTTCAGCCGGTCATCTTGCCGTAACTTCTGAATGCGGTCCTCCCAGGGGGAGTGATATGGATTCAATTACGAAAAAAGGTGAACTGATCAAAGATTATGTTGATGGTGTAAATATTACTGACAACCAGACATCTGTTACACGCATGTGCAGCCTTGCCGCCTGTATCAAGCTCAAATTAATGGGAATAGAAGCAACACTTCAAATGGTTACCAGGGATAGAAACAGGATAGCGCTGCAAAGTGATATTCTCGGTGCTGCCGCCTTTGACATTTATAACATCCTGTGTCTGTCAGGAGATCACCAGAGTTTTGGAGATTGTCCAACAGGACAGAATGTCCATGATCTTGATTCCATGCAGCTTATCCAGACCGCCCGCCATATGAGGGATGAAGGAAAATTTCTCGGTGGAGATGATATCAAGAAACCGCCTCAGATGTTTGTGGGAGCAGCTGCCAATCCCTTTGCTGATCCCTTTGAGATTCGAGTTCCCCGACTGGCAAAAAAAATTGCTGCCGGGGCCGAGTTTATACAGACCCAGTGTATTTATAATCTGGATAAATTTGAGGAGTGGATGAGACGGGTTTGCGACAGAGGGCTCCACGAAAAAGTCTATATTCTGGCCGGAGTTACCCCCTTTAAATCAGCAGGCATGGCAAAATTTATGAAAAACAGAGTACCTGGAATGGATGTGCCTGATGATGTGGTCAAGCGGCTGTCTGACACTCCAAAGGAGAAACAGGCTGATGAAGGGATAAAAATATGCATTGAAACAATCCAGCGCTTAAAAGAAGTTGAAGGTGTCAAAGGATTTCATATCATGGCCATTGAGTGGGAGGAAAAAGTACCTGGTATTGTTAAAGAGACAGGTCTTTATCCCAGGCCGGAGGTATAGGGGGAGCTATGAAAACATTTCTTGATCTGGTGAAAGAGGTTCAGGACCAGGGGCTGTGTCACCGTTGCGGAGGCTGTGTAACTTTCTGTACTGCCATCAATTACAGTGCACTTGCTTTGGATGAAAATGGAATGCCCGGCTTTTCCAATCAGGAAAAGTGTATAGAGTGTGGCCTGTGTTATACAATTTGTCCTGAAACTGATGAACTTGAAGAGGAGACTCGGCAAATTTCATCATGGGAACCTCCCATGGGGAGCATTCTTGAAACCGGTATTGGACGGGCACTGGATCCGGAAATACGCAGTAAAGCAACTGACGGCGGAGTTGTCACTGCTTTGCTTGTCCATCTGTTTGACCGTGGACATATAGATGGAGCGATTGTGACCAGGCATATTGATCTTTTCAACAGGGAACCCTTTCTTGCCACAACTCGAGAAGAGATAATCGAGGCAGCAGGATTCTATTTTGACTCTTCCCATGGCATTAATCATTTAAGCGATAAGTACTCAACTTATGCCCCTTCAGTAGAAGAGTTCAGACCAATGATGCAGAAACACCTTCAGCGGGTTGCCCTTGTGGGTACTCCCTGTCAGATCAAGGCTGTGCGCAGAATAGAGGCTCTCGGTATTGTTCCGTCAGATGTTATCAAATACTGTTTTGGTCTTTTCTGTTCCGGGAATTTTATTTTTGGAGAAGAAGAACGGAAGAAAATGGAAAAACTCGGTGGGTTCTCATGGAAAGACCTGAAAAAAGTAAATGTGAAAGAAAAATTGATGCTTCACCTTAAAAATGGTGAAGTTAAAGCCCTGCCTCTTGACAATATTGATTTCATGAAACGCCAGGCTTGCATGTATTGTGATGACTATTCAGCTGAATATGCTGACCTCTCGTTTGGAGGCATAGGAGCCAAAGAGGGATGGACCTCGGTTATCTGCCGGACAGCCCTTGGCAGGGCAGTTTATGTAGATGCCTGTGAAAATACAGTGGAACAGTTTAAGGGAGATCCTGGCTTGCTCACACGGGCAATGAAAACTATTCAAACGGCTTCAAACCTGAAAAAGAAAAAATCAAAGGATAACAAAAAAAATATAATAAAACAGTAAATATGCGACCACAACAAAAACTGAATTAAAAGTTAATGCTGTTTTAGAATAAAAAATACTATCTGCCTTCAAAGCTTTTCAATGTAAGCAAAAGAGCGAAGCTATTTTTTTAAAATGGACAATGTTTATACTTGTGGCGGAAATCAAGATAATACCTCAATCATTTTTTTAAATTATGCTTATTTGCATGAATCTTATCGCTCTCCAGCAGAGCTTCAAATTTTAGTAAAATTTATTATGATGTTTTAATTATCGTGATATTTTTCATACAATATCATTCATATTAAAGGATATGCGGTTAGAAAATCATAAAATATGCAAAAGAAAAGGTCAAACATATTTTGATATCTGCAAGATATGCGGATCCGTATAATTACTTGTTAATTCGAGCTATATATGGGACGCTTTGCACATATAAATCCGAGGATTAAGACGCCGTTTTAAGGTGATAAAAATAATTATAAA
>CAXMTQ010000277.1:323-3092 GCA_964196205.1 uncultured Desulfobacula sp. | reverse complement strand
TACTTAATGTATTCCTCCGGTTATAATTTTCATCTTCCTTGCACTAAAACAAAATTGAACATTATTCAAAGGTCTCATCTCATATCTCATTTACCTGTTTGCTTTTCTAAATCCAAGCTGGTCCAGAGCAATGATCCATTTACAGATATTAGCAGAACCTTCAACCATTGAATAGGTTGGAGCATCACGATAGTATCTGGCAACTGGATATTCTGTGGAGTATCCATAGGCACCCATGATTCTCATTGCATAATTGGAAGCTTTAGTTGCAATTTCACCGGCAAGATATTTTGCCAGGGCAACATCAAGACCATTGTTTAGTTTGCCGTCATCTTTAGCGCATGCTGCTTTGTAAGTAACAAGCCTTGCAGCTTCAATTTCAGCTGCCATCTGGGCAATCATATCCTGATTCATCTGAAACTCACCAATTTTCTTGCCAAACTGTTTTCTCTCATTGCAGTACTTGGTGGCAACATCAAGACATGCCTGGGCGAGACCGACACCACCTGCTGCTGCAGACAGTCTTGTCTGGTTCAAGGAAGAAAAAACTATTTTTGCTCCATCACCTGGTTTACCAAGAATATTCTCTTTAGGAATTTTAACATTATCAAGGAAAACTTCGCCAGTTGGTGATGAGTGGGAGCCCAATTTATCAAGCCCGGAAGTTTTAATGCCGTCAAAATTTTTAGGTTCAATAACAAAGGCTGAAAGCCCCTTGGAGCCAGCATCCTTATCAGTATAAGCATAATGGATAAGAACATCTGCATAACTGGCATTGGAAATCCAGGTTTTTGAACCATTTAAAAGCCAGTGATCTCCCTTGTCTTCCGCAGTTGAAACCATTGCCATGACATCTGAACCTGCATCAGCTTCTGTAATACCAAAACCACCGATATATTCAGCAGTACAAAGTTTTTCTATATATTTCTTTTTAGCCTCTTCAGTACCATATCGAAATATTGTATAGGCGCATCCAAGAACCTGCATATTGACCTGCACTCTTAATGAAGAAGAGACCCTTGCAAGTTCTTCAGTGACGATCATGGCAGCCATGAATCCCATGTCTTCTCCACCGTATTCTTCCGGGATAACAGTACCGAAAAACCCCATTTCTCCAAGAGGTCTCATAACTTCATCAATGGGTAGATAATGCTTTTCATCCCACTCATCTACATAAGGCTCTATCTCTTTTTTCGCAAAATTTCTAATCTCTTTCTGGAGCATTTTAAGCTCGGTTGACAGTTTAAAATCCATTGTTCCTCCTGCAATATTAATTTTTTTTTATACTCTTGAGCAAATTTATATTTGAAAATTATTTTTCAGCACAATTTGACATATTACAATACAATTTGAAAGATAATCCTCTGATTCCAATATAGTTGATACTATAAACTAAACCAAAGCAAAAATGTCAAGGAAAAAGTTAAAATATAGCTAAAAAATAGCTTGACAAAAAGGGGGATTTATTTAATCTTAAATGGGATTAATGCTTAATTTTACAATATGAAACGAGGCCTCTGAATAATGGTGCTCTCAAAGTAATAGTGAATAGATTTTAAATTAAGAGTAAGCTAATTGAATAAAGGATTGTTGTAAAAAAGAGAATGAAAAACTTTATATCATGCAGAGAACGATAGATAGAAATGTCCTCTGCAGATACAAAATTTAAAGGTATTGATGGTTATTCAATAACGAGAAGAACCTGTTTGGTGGCAACTTTATCATCCACGCTGACCTGGACATCTTTTACCTTACCGGCAGCTGTTGAAACTATGGGATTTTCCATTTTCATGGCTTCAAGGACGAGAAGCTCCTGGCCTTCGATAACGTCATCGCCTGGTTTTACATGTACCTGGAAAATTGTTCCGGGCATGGGGGCTAATATTTCAGTACTCATTTTCATCTCCTTTATTTATTATATATTTAATTTTTTCTTGTTAGAAAAAGTTTTTTTCAACAACAAGACAAGTTGGATCTATATTTAAAGAAAGAAAGATTTAAAGTCAAGTGGATTTATGTTTGATAATTAAGTGGTTATCATGCTTTGTTTAAAGTGATACTGAGCGCAAAAAAACAATAATTTATAGTTTCAGGAGTAAAAAAAAATGAGACAATACTTTGAAAAAATGACTGAATTTGGTGCTGAGCTTAATAAGGGACAGATTTTAAGTTCAGAAAACAATGTAAAAGCCATCAATGAAGTTGAGGCTGGAATTGATGAAGAGGTGGAAAAGGTAAAAAATGCCGGCATGCCAACGGAAAAAATTAATTCAAGGGGTGTGATGACAGTTTGGCAGCGCCTTGAATATCTTATTGATCCAGGCACATGGAATCCCCTTCATACCCTTTTCAACCCTGAAGATAATGTTGAGGGTACAACCAATGTTATTGATGGCCTTGCAAAAATTTCCGGTAAATGGTGTGTAGTTGCAGGTTTTGATAATAAAGTCATGGCAGGAGCATGGCTGCCCGGGCAGCCTGAAAATATTCTGCGGGCAACCAATCTTTCAAAACGACTGAATATCCCCCTTGTATGGCTGGTCAACTGCAGCGGCGTAAAACTGACCGAGCAGGAAAAATTTTATGCCAATAGAAGAGGAAGCGGTACAACTTTTTACCGCCATGCAGAGCTTGAACAGATGGGAATCCCAATTCTTGCAGGCATTTACGGAACAAATCCTGCCGGTGGCGGATACCAGGGAATAAGCCCGACTATTTTATTTGCCCATAAAAACTGCAATATTGCAGTTGGAGGAGGCGGTATTCTAA
>CAXMTQ010000277.1:0-235 GCA_964196205.1 uncultured Desulfobacula sp. | reverse complement strand
CTCCAAAGGGTTCATTTGATGTTGAAGGAGCAGAAGCACTTATAACAGCTGCTAAAGAATACAAGGAAAAACCTCCTGGATCAGTTGAAATCCACCATGATGAAACCGGCTTTTTCAGATATGTTTATGAAGAAGAAGAAGGAGTGCTTGACGGGCTTAAAGATTATATGAAGGATATGCCTGCTTATAATCCTAAATTTTTCAGGGTTGCAGAACCAAAAGATCCAAGATTCCC
>CAXMTQ010000276.1:0-3094 GCA_964196205.1 uncultured Desulfobacula sp. | reverse complement strand
CCCCGGGGCTGATACACTCCCTGAAGTTCTGGACTTTATTGCAGGCTTTGGTGAAAAAAATCTTGGTAAAGGCATTGTGTGGGCAAAAGACACTCCAAACTTTGTGGGTAACAGAATCGGTATTCAAGGCATGGCTGCTGTTATGCAATTCATGGAAGAAGACAACATGACCATACCTGAAGTTGACACAATATTCGGCCCTGCCCTTGGAAGACCCAGAACAGCCGTGTTTAAAACCTGTGATCTTGTAGGTTTAGATATCATGATGCATGTCTGCAAGAATTCCTACGATCTCTGCCCTGATGACGAGCAGAGAAAGACCATGGTTCTGCCTGGATTTGTTGAAAAAATGGCTGAGAAAAATTTTCTTGGCAATAAAACTCAAGGCGGATTTTATAAAACTGAACTGACACCGGAATGGAAAAAGCTTCGAAAAGTATTGAATCCGGCAACCATGGAATATGAAGACCTTGTAAGGCCAAGTTTTCCCTGTGTGGATGAAGCAAAGAAAAAATCAACTTTAAAAGAGAAAATTCAATGTGTTCTTAAAGGAGATGACAAGGGAGCAAAGTTTGCCTGGAAAATGGCTGCCAACAGCTTTCAATATGCCGGCAACAGAATTCCTGAAATAGCAGATACCATCATTGAAATCGATAATTCCATGAAATGGGGTTATAATTATGAAATGGGTCCCTTTGAAACGTGGGATGCCTATGGTGTTAAAGAAGCTGTTGAGCGCATGGAAAAAGACGGCCTTGATATCCCTGCTAATGTGAAGAATATGCTTGCAAAGGGTAATAGCAGTTTTTACAAGCTTGAAAACGGCATTAATTATTTTTATGATTTTGCTTCAGCCTCATATAAAAAAGTTCCTGTCAGCAGAACCATGGTTTCCATTGCAGCTGCCAAAGGTAATGATAAAACTGTCATAGAAAATAAATCTGCCAGCCTGGTGGATATTGGTGATGACATTTTCTGTCTTGAGTTCCATACAAAAATGAATGCTCTTAATGCTGAAATAATGGATACAATGGCTCAAGCCCTTGATTATGTTGATAAAAACGGAACAGGTCTTGTTATTGGCAATGAGGCAGGCGGTATGCCCGGAGCCTTTTCTGCAGGAGCAGATCTCAGCTTTATTTCAAAACTTTGCCATGACAAAAAATATAGTGAAATTGATTCATTTTTGCAGAATGGTCATAAAGGGATTCAAAAAGCAAAATATGCTTCATTCCCAGTAGTTGCAGCTCCATACGGTATGGTGCTCGGCGGTGGATGCGAGGTATGTCTTGCTGCTGACAAGATGGTTGCACATTCTGAACTCTATATGGGTCTTGTGGAAATAGGTGTTGGCCTTCTTCCTGCTGGCGGTGGCTGCATGAACCTGTGGAAAAAGTAGATTAATGCGCTTCCTGCCAAAACATATAAGGATATTGACCTTGCAAAACTTTTCGTTCCTGCATTCATGAAAATTGCCATGGCAGCAGTCTCCATGTCTGCGGCTCAAGCCCGGAGCAATGGACACCTTGGCCAGGCAGACAGAATTGTCATGAACCGTGACAACCTTATTGGTGAAGCCAAAAAAGAAGTCTTGAAAATGGTTGACGATGGATATGCACCACCTTCCAAACAACCTTTGAGAGTCATGGGCGATGCAGGACAGGGCATGGTTAATGCTGAAATTTTCAATATGCTCAACGGCAAATTCATGAGTGAGTACGATGCATTTCTTGCCAAACGTATAGCATATGTAATGAGCGGCGGTGAAGTTAAAGTTGGCAGTGAAGTAGCTGAAGAGACAATTCTTAAACTTGAACGGGAAGCTTTTGTTGATTTCTGCAGAGAAGAGAAAACCATTGCAAGAATTGACCACATGCTTAAAACCGGTAAACCATTGAGGAATTAACTGCCACGGGCAGAGAGCAATGGACACTGCCCTTGAGAAATCATATAGGAGAAAAACTTATGAAAGAAGCATATATAGTACAATCAGTCAGAACTCCCGGCTGCAAGCAAAACAGAGGTTTATACAAACAGACACGCCCTGAAGAGCTTATTACATTTATCATGAAATCAGCTGTTGAAAAAACAAAAAACCTTCAACCTGAAAACATTGATGATGTTATGCTCGGATGCTCATTCCCAGAAGCTGAACAGGGACTTAATCTTGGCAGGGTTGCTGCTCAAATGGCTGGTTTTCCAGATAAGGTGTCAGGAGCTGTAGTAAACAGATTCTGTGCATCAGGTCTTGAAGCCATTGCCATGGCATCTGCAAGGGTTCAGATGGGATGGGCAGATATTACAATTGGTGCGGGCGTTGAGTCCATGACCTTTGTTCCCATGGGAGGAAATAATCCCCGCCCACACCCTGAATTTTCCATAACAAATCCTGAAATGTATATTTCCATGGGAATTACTGCAGAAAATGTTGCTTCCCGTTATGATGTATCAAGGGAAGACCAGGATAAATTTGCAGCAAAATCTCAGGCAAAAGCTGCAAGGGCAAGGGATAATGGTCTTTTTACAGAAATTGTGCCAACACCTGCATATAAATATGTTGAACAGTCAGATGGTACATATAAAAAAGAGCAGTTCATTGTTGAGCATGATGACGGTATAAGAGAATCAACTCCTGAAGGACTTGGAAAACTTCGCACAGTTTTCAGTGCGGTTGGTTCTGTAACAGCAGGTAATTCATCCCAGACAACAGATGGTGCAGCTGCAACCATTATTGCATCTAAGGAAAAATGTGATGAGTTAGGTCTTGAACCCATTGCAAAACTTATTGCCTATTCAACAATAGGCTGTAAATCCGATGAAATGGGTGTGGGACCCCGCTACGCCATCCCAAAGGTTCTTGAGCAGGCTGGATTGACCATTGATGATATTGATATTTATGAAATCAATGAAGCTTTTGCTTCCCAGGCTATTTACAGCATTAGAGAACTTGACCTGGAAAAATATATGGACAAAATCAATATACATGGCGGTGCAATTGCCCTTGGCCATCCCTTAGGATGCACCGGTGCAAAACTGACTGCAACCTGTCTTGCAAACCTTAAAGAGGTTAAAGGCAAATATGGTATTGTCTCCA
>CAXMTQ010000275.1:0-3099 GCA_964196205.1 uncultured Desulfobacula sp. | reverse complement strand
TGCTGAAGAAGAAAAACATTTTGCAAATTGAAAAATTATTTCAAGATTCTCTTTTTCCCCAATACCACGGCCGGCAGATATAATGATATCAGCCTGTTTCAAAGCCTGATTTTCACAGTTTTTTTTTATAATCTGTTTATGGCAGATGCGTCCTGAGCTGTCAGATCCAAAATCAAAAGGAGCTTGAAATATATCCACCTGCCCTTTCTTGCTGTTTTCAGGCGCATCAAATTTAAAAACACCCGGCATAATGGTTAAAACCACTGGAATACCAGGCACCGGCCTTAGAATCATGTTCTGGTTATTACTCAATACTGACCGCGAATAAATCAGACCTTTATCATCTGATTTTATTTTATTGACGCCTGAAATAGATGCTGCATTTAACCGTATTGCAAGACCAGGAGCAAAATCTCTGCCCTGTGATGTATAGGCAGCCAGAATATGTGACGGTTCCATATTTTTTATCAACCAGCTGATGCACTGTTTATACACATCACTGTCATACCCCCTGCAGCCGGAAATTTTAAGCCCGATAACATCCATGCCGGTCTGTTCTGCAATCTTATCAGCAAGAGGTAAAGGATCATCTGAAAGAGTAATAATTTTAATTTCACCGGAATTCTCCAAATCCATGATTCGGCGTGCTGCGGCTACAAGCTCCCAGGTTACAGGCTGGATCAACCCCTCAAAAATTTCAGCAATTACCAGTATATGCTTCATACCAGATTCTTTTCCTGTAAAATAGAGAGCAGTTCTCCTGCCTTGTCAATCAGTGACCCTTCCAGGAGATAACCGCTTCTTGTCTTATCCGGATATTCCATTGAGACAAAGGTCTCTCTTGCCCTGACCGGTTCAACCTCTTCTGGGAAAAGGTCAGCTTTATTAAAGGTAATTATCTCTTTTTTCCCTGCTGCCAGCATCTTGGAGAGAGTCGGATATCTTGGAGTGTTTATACCCGCCTGGATTGTCAGCACTGCAGGCAGCTTGATGCTCAGACAATCCCGAAATCCGTTTTCCATCTCCTGCTCCACTTCAATTGAATGATCATCAATTGTCAGGTTAGTTTTTACTACATTTGTAACACAGGGGAAGCCCAGTATTTCGGCAAGCATGGGGCCTGTCTGCCCTGACATCAAATCCTGGGACATAATTCCGGTTAAAATCAGATCATATGATCTCTTTTTTGCCACAACAGCCAATTTTGATGCTATCTCAAAAGAGAAAACATTTCAAGTATCTCTGGTAACAATATGATATCCCCTATCCGCACCAATCCCAAAAGCTCTTTTGATAAGTTTTGAAGATTCTAATGGACCGACAGTAACAACATCCACAGCAGCCAAATCAATTCCCTGGTTTTCAAACTCCTGCTTTAACCGGATTGCCTCTTCAAGGGCGTGGGCATCAAACCTGCTTATATCTTTGCTGTCACTGAGCTGTTTAATACAAATTAGAATTTGCATTTGATATTAATCATTTCCAGTCAAATTCTCTTGAAGTTACAGTATGTTCCATCCTCTGAATACGACGTTCAATGTTCTCAAATTTTCTTTTTATTCTCTGAATGGCTTATTGCCTTGAATGAGTATATGAATCATAAAACTCCTCATCTTTTTCACTGCGCAAAGGGGTTACAGGTTCCACTTTTAAAAGCAGGCCTGCAACGATATAGATAACACCTATGGGCCAGAAACCTGTAATCAGGAATAGAAAGAAAGCTATAACTCTCACCCAGAATACATTTAAGTCAAAGAACTCTGCAAAACCACGGCATACACCCATCAAGATACCTTTTCTGGATCTATAAACTCCCCTGCTTGAGGTCATAGTTTCAATTTTGTCTCTGAATCTGTTATATCGACTTTTGCAGTTTTTGAACTTAAAGTTGTGCTTATGCCCATAATTTCGTCTCATTTGTTAAATTCCTCTCTTTGGCGATCCATTAATATTGTTTCAAGCGCTTCAATCCGTTCCTCCATTTTTGACAGCCCATAATAAATATCCTGGATCATCTTAGTCTCTTCGGCATTGGCTTTTTTCTCTTTTTTAGACAGTCCCCCTGTTTTAGAAACCTTGATTATGCCCATGATAATTAATCCAATGGTAGCTATTAAGAGTATTGCGCCTCCAATGCTTATTCCTATGATAAGTGCACCGGTCATGATTTATTTGCTCCAAATATGGTTAATGTCTGCTGTTTATGCATCAATAGTTTCATTATTGTTTGAAGATGGGGATGACTTTAATTTATCAAGTTCTGCTTCAATATCATCATCTGCCTCCAGAGCATCAAACTCATCTTCAAGTTTAGCAGGTCTGCCATAATTTACAAGATCTGCCTCTGCCTCCATTCTTTCAATATGATTTTCAAGTGTTTCAAATTTCTGCATTATCTCAATGCTGTCTGCACGTCGAATTTCCTCCTGGGCATTTTTTTTACTCTTTGCCCGGATATGCCTTTGAACCAGAAGACGCTGTTTTTCCCTTGCAGATTTAAGTTTATTTTCAAGCTCCTCAATATCATTTCTGTATTGATCAACAATGGAGCCAAGTTCGATTAATTCTTCCTCAACTGTCTCAGCTTTTTGAGCATAAATTCTTTTTTGCTGAAGTGCCTGTCTGGCAAGATTGTCTTTTCCTTTTTCCACTGCAAGTTTTGCCTTTTTAACCCAGAAATTTTCTTTTTCAACCATACCATCAAAAAGTCTTTCAACTTTTTTCTGCTCTGCGATTGTACTGGCACAGGATGACTTGATTTCTATAAGGGTATCTTCCATCTCTCTGATCATAAGTTTGATTAATTTTTCCGGATCTTCTGCATTGTCCAGCATGGCACTGATGTTTGATGCGATAATGTCTTTAAATCTTGTAAAAATTCCCATTTTTATTCTCCTTATTGTTCTGTTTTTATATTAAAAAAAATATTTTGTTGTTCAATCTATCAGGCTTAAAAGCATTTTGCATGCCATGCTGGTCCAAACTTTTAAATATCTTTTAATTCCAGTAAGTTATCTTTGTTGACATAATAACAAGATATATGTTAATATTACCAGTTAATAGTTAAATTAGCTATTAACTGGTAAATATAACCAAATA
>CAXMTQ010000274.1:2736-3110 GCA_964196205.1 uncultured Desulfobacula sp. | reverse complement strand
GTTGTCATTATATCCCATGGCTCTGATGACAATATTTTCAAACTGCTTCATCTCTTCAGCAGATCTTGGTACATATATCATTTTTTTATTACCGCTTTCATCGGTTCTATTTTCATATTTTCCATCCACCACAGCTGCCACTGACAACCTTGTTAGTACAGCTACGGGCTTCTTGGTTTCCCTGATTCTTTTACTTATCTCATAATTATATGTATCATCTGTTTTTTCAACCAGCTCACTGTTTTGCCCAACTACCAGGTTTTTGTCTCTAACAATGGGATTTACACTGGAGGGGGCTGGACTTTGTTCCGGGGCAGAAGTAATTTTTTCTCTTCTGTTTTTCCGGCTTCTGACAAAGTCTCCACCTATTTCAA
>CAXMTQ010000274.1:0-2713 GCA_964196205.1 uncultured Desulfobacula sp. | reverse complement strand
TATCCTGTTTTTTGAAAAATCCATTTCCGAGGTTACCCTGACAATGGCCTTATCCTTTCCAACAATTCTTTCAAGCATTGTCTGAATTTGTTTTGTAAGATTTTCTTCATATCTGACCTTATATTTATAATGGGCATCTGCAAAATTTTGAGCGTTTATCTCGGCCTGTTCTTCTTGAGATTTCCCTTCAAAAAGGATACTGCCTGCTGTATCAACAATTGTAACAAGTCTTGGTGTTAAATCCTGAATAGAGCTTGCCACAAGATGAGCAATAGCTGCAATTTTTTTTCTTTCAAGATCAGCACTAAGCTCCAATAAAATAGAAGCCGATGGTTTTTTAACCTCTTCTGCAAATACAGAGTCTTGTGGCATAACGATCATGACATGGGCTGTTTTAACTTCATCAAAGGCAGAAATAGTCCTTGCAAGTTCTCTCTGGATTACTCTTTTTTTATTAATTTTTTGAACAGATTCAGTTATTTCAAATCCATCCCCTCCACCTTTTGGAATTCCTTCTCTTGCCATGGAAAGCCTTACATCATAAACAATGTCTTCAGGCACCATAATCGTGGTACCATCTCCTGTAATCCTGTAAGGAGTGTTCGACTCTTTAAGCTGGCCAACAACCAGTGAGGCATCATCTTGTGAAAGCCCGGTATATGCAGCTTGAAACTTAGTTTTATTAGCCCAGATAAACAGAGCTGCAAACCCAGCAACAACAACCATTGTAAAAATTCCAAAGGAAATTTTTCTGGTCATGGACATCTCTTTGAATGTTGTTATTATTCTTTTAATGACAGGATTCATGAATTATCTGCCTCCCTGGCCAATTGAATAGTTCACTGTTTTCATTTAAATTATTACCACTACAATGGGTGTATTGCAATTACTATGCCGAAGAAACACAAGAGAACACTCCTTTATTCACAACTTGAATCTGCAAGAAGAACTGCCCTGTGAATTATATTTTCAAGCTCTGCTACACTACCGGAAAAAAGATGAAGATTCAAGATGGCTTGAGCCTGTTTTGTCAAGCCTTTGACACGACAACCGTCAATTTTACAATATTTTTTTATAAAAAATTCAGATAATAATTCAAGGTCATCAATACGATTTTTTAAATGTGGAATAAAAAGAGGAAGAAAATTGGAGAGTCAGAATTTTGTTATAGGCTGTTGCAACCCTCTTTTAAGAATTTTGAACCATCTGTGCCAATTCAAGTGTGCTAAGTCTCTGCTGTGCCATTCTTGCCCATATTGAATCATAGGTTTTAACCACTTGTTTAAAGACTTTTTTGGCTTTTGGAAGAATATTCCCTTTTTGGTAAGCATCTCCAACCAGGAATCCAAGATTTGCTTTCTCTTTGTTATCCTGGGAAAAACTCAATGCTTTTAGATAAGAATCTGCTGATTTTATATATTGTTTAAGATATATATATGTATGGCCCAATTGTTTATGGGCTTTTGTTAAAATTTCATAGTTTTCCCCGGATGCCAAAGCAAGTTCTTTGATGGCATTTTCCCGAAATTTTGCAGCAGTTTTCATGTCTGACTTTTTTTCATATACATTTGAATGCAAAAGCAAAACTTCACCTTTTCCAAGATGGGTTTTTGCAATTTTGTATGCCAGCTTAAACTTTGAAGAGGACAGTTTATATCTCTTTTTTTCAAGATAAATATTTCCTGCCCGCGACAGTACTTCCTCTCTTTTTCTGCTCTCTGGAAATTGTTTTGAAAATGCATCGAACAATTCAAGCGCATCATCATCACGCCCGGATTCATCCATGGCAACACCCAGTCCAAAAAGCAGTTGAGAAGGTCGTGAAGATTTTTTATATTGTTTGTATGCATTAATCAAATGATTAAATGATTCTTCGTATAATTTTGCCTGTAAATATGCAAGTCCGACACTTAAAGCAATGCTGCGGCTTTCCATTCTATCAATTCTGGTGTGTTCAAGTTCATATCTGTTTAATATTTTTGTATATCCATCTGATTTTAACTCTTTATTAAACAATGCTTCGTAGGACATTCGCATGAGTTGCACAGCTTCGTACCGCAATCCTTTCGGTTGTGTTGATAATAAATCCTCTATCTCTTTAATACATTTATTGTGTTCTCCATTAGTCTGGTAAATCTCTGCAAGCCGCATCGTGGCAATTCGGGCATACTTGTCTTCAGGAAATCTGTTTTTAATCATTTCATATATTTCAATTTTTCCCCCATCTGTTTCAAGATATCTTGCAATCCCTATTGAACTTGAAATATATCCTTTTGAGTCAGGGAATTTTTCTCTGACCAGCTCATAGATCTTAATTGCTTTTGCACTATTATTTTCCATACCATAGGTATCACCGATTCTACTTAAAATAACATCTGGATTTTTAATTTCAGGGAACAGATTTAACAGACGTGTGAGATTTGTTCTTGCCGGCTTATTATTGCCAATCTCAAAATTAGCATTTCCGATATGGAGCAATAATTCACGGGAGTCATAAACTTTCTTAGAATTTAATTTTAAAACATAATTTAAAATCATTAATGAATCAAGATATCTGCGTTTTTTGAATAGAGCTCTGCCATACCCAATGCCGGCATCTGGTATATAATCATTGTCAATACTCTCTTCAAAAACATGTTTATAGTATCTTAAAGCTTTATCAAGATAACCTTGTTGGTCATAAATATCAGCAAGATGAAACATGATTTCAGGT
>CAXMTQ010000273.1:0-3115 GCA_964196205.1 uncultured Desulfobacula sp. | reverse complement strand
TGCAATACGCTTGGAACAACAAGGGATCATCAATAATGCGTAAATCTGTTTTACAACAGTTTGGGTAGTAAATGCTGAACATCAGATTCATTAAAGCAAAACTGCATATCAATAAACCTGTTTCTCAATTTTTTGATTTCATCCTTAACGGGTGTTTTGTTTTTAATAAGATCTGCCATTAAACCTGCCAGAGTCTGGAAATCTCTCTCTTTCATACCAAAACGTGTCATCTCAGATACTCCCATTCTAAGGGCTCCTGATGCTGTAAAACCTTCTTCAACAGGGGTTGCCTGATAGTTGACAATAATATTGTTCTCTTCAAGTTCCCGGGCAATTTTAGCAGCTTTGCCATATCCTACATTTAAAACAACCTGATGGGTCTGTGTAAAGGATATTTCAGGATCGCCTGCAACATCAAGACCCTGATCTTTTAAAGAAGTGGCAAAGGCTTTGGCATTGGAGATTACCGCTTTTTGATAATCATCTTTAAAATGATTCATTTCATAGGCAGCAAATAAAAGACCTGTCATGGTTCCAAGATGATGGTTACTGACACTTCCCGGAAATGTTCTTCTCTGGACCGCTTCCCAGAGTTCATACTCAAGATCATTTTCATTGAAATCAGATGCAATTACCCCCCGCTGGGTGCCAAAATAGGTTTTATGGGTGGAGCCGGTTACAATATGGGCACCCTCTTTTAAAGGTTCCTGGAAATGCGGGCCGTAAAGCCCAAGTACATGTGCCATGTCATACATCACAATGCAGTTTGGGGCAAATTCATCCACAAATCTGCGGATTTGAGAAACCGGCTCTTTATGGAGAATCATGCTTTTGCCAAGGATGACAAGTTCAGGCTGATGCTCTTTGATAATTGCTTCACAGGCCTTAATATCAATTTTATATGGATTCTCTTTCAATACGGGAAAATTTATAACTCCCGGTTTTTCAGTTTTGGGATCCCTTGCCACAAAATCACGAAGCGCTCCCATGGGCTGGGCGCTTAAATGCCCGCCTTTTATAATATGGTTGTTCATGATTTTTTTGATTTTGCGCTGCTCATTTTTCCTGTCAGTCCTGTTAATAAAATCCACAAGGGCACTGAAAAATGCAGTGTTGGCCATCTGCCCTGAAATCACTCTGGATTCTATATTTTGACACCCAAAAAAGGTTTTAAATTCCTGGTTCAAAAGATTTTCAACTTCTCTTATAAATTCGGTCCCCTGGTAATAGAATACATCTTCTCCAAAAAAGGCCTTTATCTCTTTATGTTCTGCATATCTGTTTACAGGATCACTTATGGATAAGAGCCTTGAAATATATGACTGGCTCATTTCCGACGGGATAAGGTTTATACACTCTTTTGCACGCCATGTATGATTGGTCAGTGCCTTTGAAATGAGAATATTTGCAAGTTCAGGATAGTTTTTACTGCTCTTAGTTTCCTGTTTTAACCTTAACTGATCATGGGGGATGGATCTGACAAAGGGTGGAGCCTGGGAGCTCATATGCCAGGGCACAACAATACCGGCACACTGTTTTTTTCTGATTTCTATCTCAAGGGTTGCATCTTCTATAATATTGCTGTCAATCAATGCGAGAGCAACAGATCGTCTTTTGGGTTTTTCTTTAAATATGCCATTAAGTCCGCTTCCTTCTGGTTCCTGATATGGAATCATTGTTCCTGAAGTTATATGTCCCACATGTTTATCCTGTACAAACACCTTGTATCCTTCCCTTGCAATACCTTTCCCGGTAATGGCAATGGGCATGACCATCCTTGGAAGGTGGGAAATATTTTTAAATTTTTGTTCCATGATATTTTTAAAGGCAAGGTATTGCAGGAAAAGGGCATCTTTTCCTATAAAATCTCCTTTCAAGGAAGAAAAACTAACTGCAAATTTGGATAGTTTGGATGCAAAAATTGGAATTTCTTTTTTTTCATGATCCATGCCCAGCTCATGACCGTATAGAGGGAGACCTGCTTCAAGCCTCAAGGTATCCCTTGCACCAAGCCCGATGGGAGCAGCTCCTTTTTGTAGTAAAAGATCCCATATGGTGCAGGCATTACTGCTTTGAATAAAAAGTTCAAATCCCAGGGGTTCCCCGGTATATCCTGTTCTTGCAAGACAAACTTCAATACCATTAATATAAACCATACTCAGGCTGTTTCTAACAGGTTCGGGCAGACTGCCTTGTGTGATGATTTGTTCCATGATAACCTTTGAAAAAGGGCCCTGGAGTGAAATCATGGCCTCTTCAAAGGTTTTGTCAACCATTTCAACATCCTGAAATGATTTCAAATGTTTTTCAAAATGGGCCACATCTTTATCTCTGTTTGACGCATTGACAACAAGCAGGTATTCATCAGGTTTAAACCTGTATAGATAAGCATCATCAATTGCACCGCCATCTGAGTTTTGTATCAAAGTATATTGACTCTCTCCTATATCAAGAGCCATGGCATTATTGGTCAGAACATGCTGTAAAAAAGACAGGGTATTGCTGCCTTTAAAGTAGAGTCTTCCCATGTGGGAAACATCAAAGATACCTGCTTTTGACCGGGTTGCCATATGTTCATTAATAATACCTTCAGGGTATTGAATGGGCATTTCCCAGCCGCCAAATTCTACAATTTTTGCATCAAGCTCCTGGTGTTTGTCGTAAAGCACGGTTCTCAAAAGTTTATTCATATTATTCTCTTTTAGATATAATTATAGTTTATTATAAAAAAAACTTAATAAAAGCTTGATAATATGTCAACGAATAAAGGCTTGACAGATTCCACTCATACTGGATATATAAAAAAATTCAATCCATATCCCATAAGAATCAAACCAAAAAGTCCTGTAAAAAATCCCATAATAAAGATAACTCTGTACAGATTTTTATTTGCTCCGTGAGTTCGTGATAATTCAATACTGTTAAATTGAATTGAGCCGTCTGAAGACCGGTTTTCCTGTTCATATTTTTCAAGAAGTTTAGTTTTTTTACGACCCTTGATAACCATAAACATTCCAGCTGATAAGAAGATACATCCTGTGATTATAAACATAATTTTTCCTGTCCTAGTTTAAAATATTTTGATTTTTAAATAACACATTCCAGGACCATTATA
>CAXMTQ010000272.1:282-3122 GCA_964196205.1 uncultured Desulfobacula sp. | reverse complement strand
AAATGGCAAGCGGCCTTTCCATGCCTGTGGGTTTTAAAAACAGTACAGAAGGAAGTCTTGATTCTGCTGTTAATGCAATGCTGGCTGCTAAATCACCACAGCATTTTCTTGGTATAAATCCTGAAGGTTACTCTTCCATGGTAAGTACCAATGGAAACTCTTTCGGGCATATTGTATTAAGAGGGGGATTACATCCAAATTATGATCCACTCTCCATCAAAAAAACCATGGACAAGCTTAATGAAAAAAATTTATACGACTCAATTTTGATTGACTGCTCCCATGATAACTCCGGTCAAAAACAGAAGGGTCAGTCCTTTGTATTTAAAAGCGTATTGGATCAGCGTCTTGACGGGAATACCAGTATAATTGGCATGATGTTGGAGAGCAATCTGTTTGAGGGGAACCAGAAATTTTCACAAGATTCAAAAAAGTTTAAATACGGTGTTTCAATTACAGATGAGTGTATCTCATGGGATACCACAGAAAAATTAATACTCTGCGCCCATGAAAAATTGTAACTGCTAATAACGATGGAAGATTAAAAAAAGATGCTATTAAAAAAATTCCCAGAAAAAAAAGCCTTTAAAAAGATGGCTCAAAAATACAATGTGATTCCGGTTTGTACCCAGATACTTGCAGACACTTTTACTCCTGTTTCAATTTTAAAAAAACTTTATAATAAAAAAGCCCCCATATTTCTTCTGGAAAGCGTTGAGGGCGGTGAAAAATGGGCAAGATACAGTTTTCTTGGAATTTCAGTAAAAAGCCGGATAAGAGTATTAAAAAACAGTGTTGAAGTCCGTTCAGGTAAGAAAATTCAAAACATACCACATAATGATAACCCTTTAAAAATTTTACAGGAATTAACCAGCACATATATACCGGCACCGGTTAAGGAACTTCCAGGATTTTGGTGCGGCATGACAGGATACATAAGTTATGAAATGATCTCTTTTTTTGAAGATGTAAAAGTTTTTCTTCCTGAAGAGAAAGCTTATGCACATTTTATTATTCCAGATGAAATCATAATTTTTGATAATATGAAACATACCATGACATGCATAGGTATTTCATATATTGATAACAAGTCACAATGGCAGGCAGCTTATGAAAAAACCTGTAAAAAAGTTGAAAATACAATTCAAAAGATTGT
The DNA here is from genome assembly GCA_964196205.1 of uncultured Desulfobacula sp. Classification (GTDB taxonomy): domain Bacteria; phylum Desulfobacterota; class Desulfobacteria; order Desulfobacterales; family Desulfobacteraceae; genus Desulfobacula. The sequence continues at coordinate 1,966 of CAXMTQ010000272.1, read as the reverse complement.
CAATACTTCATCATCCTAAGGCAACTGTAACAGCTGTGAACATTCAGAAAATGAAGCTGCCGATATATCTTTGACCCCTGAAATGGAATTCCCTGTTTTCAAAAACAAGGTTGAGAAAATAAAAGAGTATATAATTGATGGAGATATAATACAGGCTGTAATATCCCAGAAATTCACCTGGAATGCTGCTGTTGATCCTGTCAGGCTTTACAGAGCCCAAAGATATATAAACCCTTCTCCATACATGTTTTTCATGCACTTTGGTGATATGACCATAGCCGTTTCTTCTCCTGAAACCATGATACGACTGGAAAATGCAACTGCAACTTTAAGACCCATAGCAGGAACCAGGAGAAGAGGAAAAACACAAGCCCTGGACATGGCTCTTGCCAGTGAGCTTTTAAATGATGAGAAAGAAAAAGCTGAACATCTCATGCTTGTTGATCTCGGCAGAAATGATCTTGGGCGTATCGCCAAAACAGGCAGTGTTCAGGTTACAGATTTAATGTTTGTGGAAAAATACTCCCATGTAATGCATCTTGTATCCAACATCACCTGTGATGTTAAAAAAGATTTGGATGCCTGGGATATTCTTAAAGCATGCTTTCCTGCAGGAACCTTGTCCGGAGCACCCAAGATCAGGGCAATGGAGATCATATCAGAAGTAGAAGATAATTTCAGAGAAGTATATGGGGGAGCTGCAGGCTATATCTCATTTTCCGGTAATATGGATATGGCAATAACAATAAGAACTGCTGTGATTGAAAATGATTCTTTAACTATAAGGGCAGGGGCTGGAATTGTATATGATTCTGATCCGGAACAGGAGTACCAGGAGTGCATTAACAAGGCAAAAAGTGTTGAAACAGCCCTTAAACTAACAATGAGATCAAAAGGATAAAACAATGCATACTATTGTCATAGATAATTATGATTCATTTACCTTTAATCTGGTTCACTATTTAGAGCAGACTGGAACTAATGTAATGGTTTTTAGAAACGATAAGATAACTATAAATGAAATTGAAGATTTATGCATTGATGCCATTGTAATCTCTCCTGGACCCGGCAGACCGGAAAATGCAGGAAACAGTATGGAAATAGTCAAAGAGTTTTCAGGGAAGATCCCCATTCTGGGAGTATGCCTGGGACTTCAGGTCATAGGGGCATGCTTTGGCGCAAAAATCATCCATGCCAAAAAAATAATGCATGGAAAAACATCTACGGTTTTTACAGATGAAAAAAAAATATTCAAAGGGATGAAAAAACCTTTTCAGGCAATGCGTTATCACTCTCTTGCAGTGGAGAGGGATACAATTCCATCTTGTCTTAAAATAACAGCACAAACAAAAGATGGAGAGGTTATGGGTCTTTGCCATATTGATCATCCTACACAGGCAGTTCAATTTCATCCTGAATCCATCATGACACCTGTAGGCAAACGGTTAATCAGAAATTTTTTAAAAGGAGATTTATAAATGAATTTTACTGACAATCTTAAAACTATTATTAAGGGTAATTCTCTGGATCAAGAGAGTATGGCTTTTATGGTAAATCAGATTCTTTCAGGAACCATCAAAGATTCACAGATCGGTGCTTTTATGGCCTGCCTTGCAACAAAAAAAGAGACATTTGAAGAGCTTGCAGGTGCTGCCATTGCAATGAGAAGAAAAGCTGCAAGGAT
>CAXMTQ010000272.1:0-272 GCA_964196205.1 uncultured Desulfobacula sp. | reverse complement strand
TGCGGTGTCACAGTTGCAAAACATGGGAACAGAAGTATAACAAGCAAGTGCGGAAGTGCTGATGTCCTGGAAGAACTTGGTGTAAAAATTGATATAGATCCGGAAATTGTGGAAGAGGCTGTAAATGAAATCGGCCTGGGATTTTTATTTGCTCCAAGATTTCACAATGCCATGCGTTTTGCCGCAAAGCCAAGAAAAGAAGTTGGCATTAAAAGTATTTTTAATATGCTTGGACCTTTAACTAATCCTGCCGCAGCAAGATACAAGCTTAT
>CAXMTQ010000271.1:248-3123 GCA_964196205.1 uncultured Desulfobacula sp. | reverse complement strand
TACAACATCCCTTGAAGCCATATTGGAGAAAGATAATACCATAATTAAAAAAATAATTTCCATGATCAATAAAAAAACTTCCTCTGATCCTGATAATTTTCAAAAAGAGAAATGGTTTGAGCAATAATTTGATAAACAGGGAGATGATAATATCCGGCCGGGTTGTTGAGGGTTCACACAAAGCAGCATATTTTACCGGACTTTCCTGGGTACAATCTCAATGCCTGAAAAAATTGGGTTTTAAACCGTTTGCAGGTACCCTGAATCTGGAAATTGGACATGATAATCTTGATATATTAAACCTGCTGAAAAAAGAGAAGCTGGATGAACTGATACCACCGGATGATAGTTATTGTTCTGCCAAAGTTTGTCCGGTATATCTTGGTAGTATTAAAGGGGCATTAATACTGCCGGATGAGAACGTGGATATACATGGGAAATCTATCATTGAGATCCTGGCCCCGGTCCACCTGAGAAACACCCTGAATTTAATAACCGGTGACAGATTGGAGCTTCAATTTAAAAAAAGCACTATAGTAAGCAAGATAGATGTGGATGCTGCTTTGTTTGATCTTGACGGCACTCTGATTGACTCTGTTGAATCTTATTATAGGATTGTGGAAATAGCATTTGAAAAATTGGGTTTTCCATCTGTTTCACGGCGCAAAATTTTCAAGGCAGCCAGGCATGACCCTTTTGACTGGAGTCAGATTTTGCCTGATATACCCGGGAAAACATATGAAAAAACATCCCGGGAGGTATGGACACTGATAGAAAAAATTTATCCAAAAGTATTTTTGAAAAATGTTCATCCTTACCCATTTACTGGTAGTACTCTTAAAATTCTTCATGCCGCTAAAATAAAAATTGCAATTGCAACCTCTACACCAAAAAAAAATATCAATGATAAAATAAAGATTCTTGATCAAGCCGGTGTCTCAGATCTGATTGAGATTGTAATCTGTGCTGGAGATGTAAAACGTCAGAAACCCTATCCAGATCCTCTGCTGTTGTGCCGGGATCGTTTGGGTCTGACCTCGGATCAATGTGTATATGTTGGAGATATGGGTATTGATATAGATGCCGGCAGAGCTGCGGGTATGAAAACTGCTGCTGTGTTAACAGGTTTTGAAACACTAAAGGATCTTGAGGCAAAAAAACCGGATGTCATTATGACATCTATTGCTGACTTGCCTGATGTATTAGATATTTAGGAAACATTAGGTTGAGGTAAAGCTCTTATCAGGCCAATAAAAGTTCCTCAAAGACCGAAATTCTTCAAGGTATCTAAAAAATATATCACCAAACTTGTGATTGCAAAATATGATGTAACATAACTTGAAAAGTTTTTCAGGTGAAAGGTTTGTTTGGGTTTTATTTTTTCCCTACAATCAGCAAAGCTATATATGGAGTAACATTGAAAACCAGCCAGACAATTTTGAATAGCCCAAGGAAAGAGTAAACGAGCACGTCCAATGTTTCATGGGTTATGTTGAATAATCTTCCATGGATACTGTATATTAAGTCTGGGATCAACACACACAATGCAATACTAAAAACCAAAAGAATACCGTTTATAATAGTACACCACATAAAAAAACTTTTTAGTTTTTGAATATCCATGACATATCTCTTTTTTAATTTCAGATCCCAAAATTTTTTCTGACACATTTAATTAAAATTTTAAATGATATGAAAATATTCGTTATTTAAATATATCAAATTGTGGACTTAATTGCACTCATGATTAATTATCCGTGTGCTGAGTATTTGGATGTCATATTTCTTCAGGATGCAAAAACTATTGGAAACGATAATTCGAACGAAAATCAAGCCAGGTGTATGCAAGTATTTTTAATTTTTTGAATCGATTAAGAAGAAGGCCTACACGCCAATAATCTCAATTAAAGAATTTTCTTCCAAATCCTACATATAGTATCAGGCTTTATCCGAAAAAAGAACTCTGGTTAACAGTTTTAAATACTATTGAGATTTGATTTGACATAAGCACTGGAAAAAGAATTAAACGCCTTTACTGACTGCCTATTTAGTGGTTGATTATAGACAATATAGTCGCTTGTGGGGCATAAATTTTTCAGCTAAAAACAGAAAGCTTTTTTGCCAGAATACGCAAGAGAATATTTGATATCCTTAAAAAATTATAGTGCTGATGATCACCATGAATTGAATAATAAACCTTGAGTGTTAACTCTTACCCTTTTTGGCTTTCTTGTCTTTGCGCTTTTGTTTCAAAGTTTTTTCTGATTTTTTCTTAACATTTTTTTGAGTATCTCTTGCTTTAGCCATGAATTCCCCCTTGGTTTTTTTTGATGTCTTGTGATCTATTTTAAAAAAGCTAATAAAGCCATTAAAAATTAAAGTCTATGATATAAATTTCAACTACTCCTCAATTATTGAGATTTGAGCATCTTCTATAGCGTTCCCATCTATTCATTTTTTAATTAATGTTGTTACTCAGGTTGATAATATCCAGCTGTATATAATTGTTAATATAACGGTATAAACGATGAGTATATAAAACCATATGCCAGAAAATTTTGGTGTTCGAAGTGATGAAAGGTTTAGCCCGGCCATGGTTATAAACATTGTATATAGTATAATTGAAAAAACAGCAGGAGCAAAAAAGGATTCAAACAGAAAAACAAAAGCAAAAATGATGACATTGTTGTCAAGCGCAAGCCCTTTGTAGGTCGTACTGTCAACAAGACCGAAAAGATTGAAATAGCTCAAACGAATCGCACTTGCGGCAACAATAACAAAGGCGCCTGGCAAAAACCATACACTGAAATTCCCATAGCTTAAAAGAAAAACAGCTGGACAGATTCCAAAACTTACCATATCAATCAATGAATCT
>CAXMTQ010000271.1:0-238 GCA_964196205.1 uncultured Desulfobacula sp. | reverse complement strand
AAAAGCCCTGCAAGAGAACAGAGATTGGGAAGATCTTTAGCAAACCAGAGCATCCCGATCTGGTGTGACGGTTTCGATTGTGATGTACTCATCCATTCCTCACTATTAAGTATCGACTCCTAAAACCAATCCCATCGCCTGAACCAGGTTTGTATTTTCTTCCTTGGTACGGGCAGCAATACGGATATATCGGTCAGCATCGGGCATGGTTTTACCCTGACAGTGTTTGATGTAAATA
>CAXMTQ010000270.1:0-3154 GCA_964196205.1 uncultured Desulfobacula sp. | reverse complement strand
ATATCATTATATCGTGATGCTGATAATTGCAGATGGTTTAAGTTTTCAATTATTACATCATCAATAGTGGGCATATCCTCATCTACGATGAATCTATCATAATCAAGATTGTTTCTCAGCAATTTCAATAACTCTGATGGTCTAAAAGTATCAACCGCCTCAATTAGAGGATCTAAAAAGTTAATAAATTCCCTTATATTTTTCCTGATGAATGGCGTATCAAACCTGGTTTCTTTTAATCCCTGGTATAAATGAATATCTTTTTTAGCACAGTATTCTTTTAATTCAGCTTTGGACTTATTGCTGATGTATCGAACCGGCGCATTTAATATATTAAGAAGCGCCGAATCTGCCTCCTCTGTCATAGGGTCATTTATTACCCTTAAATAATCAAGCAGGATTTTAACCTCTCGCCTGGTGTAAAAGTTCTGACCTCCCTGGATATAAAAAGGAATCTTGTTTTGAAGGAATGCCTCTTCAGGATACAATGATTGAAAATTAGCTCGATACAACACAGCAATCTCATTGTATTTATATCCTTTTCTTTCAACAAGGTCTGTTATTTCATTGACCAGTGCCAGTGCCTCTGTCATTTCATTTGAAGATTCAAGGGTGATAACATCATCTCCTATAATATTATCGGTTTTAAAATTTTTAGATATCTGCCGTTTAAAATGATTGGCCAGGTTGCTGCATGCCCGTACTATTTTTTGGGTGGACCTGAAATTTAATTCAAGGATAAACTGTTCTGACATGGGGAACATAGTTTGAAAATTAAGAATATTGCCAACAGAAGCTCCAGCGAATCCATAAATGCTTTGATGGTCATCTCCGCAAACCCAGAAACTTGAATCATTTTGATTTTCATCAATTAACAGTTTTAATATTTCCAATTGAACAGGGTTAGTATCTTGAAATTCATCAATAAGAACCGAGCTGAACATTTCAAGATATTTCTCCCTGATCTTTTCATCATCCCTTAACATCACATAGCTTTGAATAAGCAGATCATCAAAATCCAGGAGCATTTTTTTAAATTTCAGGTCATCGTAACGTTCATAGATATCAGCAACCTTCATCATGGTTTTATCATCCACAAATAATTCTCTGAATTCATCCACAAAGATCAAATTATTCTTAGCAAGAGATATCTCCCTTAATACAGTTCCAACAGTCAGGTCCTTTATTTTCAATTGCTTCATTACTTCTTTCATTAAAATCAATTGTTCTTTTCCGGAAACAATTTCAAAGACAAATCCTTCTCTTTTTAAAAGGTAATAGCAAAAGCTATGTATGGTGGATAAGTGGACCCTTTCTGATCTATCACCCAATACTTCAACCAGGCGTGCTTTCATCTCAGCAGCAGCATTCTTTGTGAAAGTTAACCCAAGAATGTTTTCAGGTGATATTCCATGGTCATTAACCAAAATACCTATGCGCTCCATCATTGTTTTTGTTTTCCCGGAACCAGGCACAGCTATGACAGCAACTATACTATTTTTTGATTCAGCTGCTTTTAATTGCTCAGGTGTTAAACCATTCATGCGGCTTGCCCTCCTTGTTTATGGACATTTTTTATGCAGTTGATTGCCATCTTGATTCTGAACTTTGTTGCAATGATGTTATTCAATCGTTGAGAGGTTTTGTCCTCCCTGATTACTTTCTGTAATTTTTTAGCGTACTCTTTGTGAAGACCATCGAGAAAACTAATTACCGCTGCTGGTGGGTGCCTTCTTAACATTAATTCAATATTTACAATCTGGTGTTTCCTGTTTTCATCCTCTTTAACAATTGTTAAAAAATCCTGGATATTATCAATTTCTTTTTTACTCATGCTGCTCTCCTTTCAAACCATTCATTACAAGCTTTCCCGTATGAACAATTTTTACATTTCCATGATGTGTCATTTGGAATAAACACGCCTTTTTGTATTCCATCCCATACTTGGACAGCTTTCCTTATTAATCTGTGTTCATCCAATTCAGAGCGTGTTGTCCAGTACTGCTCAAATCTCCTGGTTTTAGTTTTAATCAGGGTGTCAAACTTTAAAAGGATTTCTCTATCAGCATATCCCATAGATTTCATCGCCAGTTGATAAAGAGTTAACTGCTGGTTTTGATCCACTTCAGCTATTGAATAAGCTTTTCCTGAAGTTTTATGATCTGTAATAATGATAGTGCCGGCTTCATCCTCTTCAATTAAATCCATACCACCTATAAAGGGAATGGGAATTCCAGGAATATAAAAACTGAATGCTTCTTCTATACCTATGATATTGTAATTGTCGTCGGGTAATTTGTTATACCAGACTGTCAGCAAATCTTTACCAAGCATCAATAAAGATTTAAAATCATGACCTTTGGTAAATTGAATATCCAGATTGTCTTTTGCTCTTTTTTCCCATATTTTTTCAAAGATTTTATGCACATCTTTTAACAGCAGTTTATCTCCTATCAATTTTTCCTGATAATATTGATCCAGGGTATTATGAATTGCTGATCCAAATTCCATTGCATCGCTTTTCTGCTCCATGGGAATTTTATCTATCTTTGAAAATTTGTATAACAGAGAGCATTCAACATAAGTTCCAATTGCTGAAGCTGATAAATGCTCTGTTTTTCGTAATTCACTTAGAATCATTTAAGTTTCCTCCTTTGTTGACATAAAGTTTAATTCAAATATTATTTTGAGACTTTCCCAGAATAACTGCTCGCAATAATCATCTCCAAGTTTTGATGCAAGGTGTTTCATATCTGCATCATCAAGATTATTTACGCTTTCTTTTACTTCTGGATTATTGGGAAAAGCGTGAATAATATCATCCTTGCTGATATAGGTTACCGGAAAGAATTCTTGACCTTTTAAGGATGTTAAAACAGAATCAATCTCTTTTAATTTTTCAGATTCATCCTCGAACCATTTTTTATAATCCTGCAGTGCTTCGACTATGATATTGTAATTTGATTGACTTATAACCATTATAAGTGCCCTCCTATTAAAAAAGGGACAAGACGCACCAATACAAGTGAATCCTATCCCTGTTACAAATTGTTATTGATTAATTGTTTATGCAGCTTGTTGTAGACTGCGAATTAGATCTGAAGCATCTGCAGAAGATAAATCATCAAGAGTTGTTGCATAGTCTTCCATTACA
>CAXMTQ010000269.1:0-3185 GCA_964196205.1 uncultured Desulfobacula sp. | reverse complement strand
AAGGTCTTTGCCATTTTCTGTAGCCTTGACAATATTATTGAAAATATGCTCAATTGCAGCAACAGACAAGGCATCTGTATGGGGGGACGAGTCAATACTTGTATATGCTTCCACGGCATGAGTCAGCGCATCCATACCTGTGGAGGCAGTTAGACCAGGCGGCATGGAACGTGTCATGATAGGATCGAGAACAGCAAGGTTTGGAAGAAGAAATTGATCAGAAAATGCTAATTTTGTTTTATTTTCTACATCGTAAATAATTGCTACAAGCGTGCATTCACTGCCTGTACCGGCGGTTGTGGGAATAACAACCAGGGGATTTAAAGGCTGGGTAAGTGTAGATGCGCCTGAATAATCTTCGATAAGGTCTCCGCCAAAGGTAAATGTAAAGTTGGCACCTTTAGCCGCATCGATCACACTGCCGCCACCTATGGCAATTAACCCTTCAGCCTTGGTTTCCACAGCCAGTCTGCTAATCTCCTTAACACAGGTAATGGATGCGTCTTGCGGCACATCAAAAAACTCACCTGTTATTTTAATACCTTCGCTGGTTAGGGCATCTTTGATCTGCTTGACCAGTCCAAGTTTTTCTATAACTCTATCAGATACTATGAAAAATTTGTTTGTGTTTAACTCTTCAAGCTCATGAGTAAAATCAAGGGCAAGGCCTTCACCATAAATTACCTTTGTGCGATTTTGGAATTGATAAAATTCAGGCAGCATTAACTCCTCCTTAAGGATTTTTTATGTCAGTGTTTCAGTCGACCAGCCGACCGACTCTTTATTAAACAGATAAAGTTAATCCATTAAAATGTCAAGTTTTTATAAAAAAGAAATTATTTGCATTAACCTGGTAAAAACTAACCTGGTAAACATTAAACAGGTGAAAAGAGCTATAACAGGGATATATCTGCGGGGCTGACTTCTGACTCTGCTACATTTCTTTTGAAATCCTGATCGTATTTTCTTCTGGGTTTTGAATTCATATTTTGTCCTCCTTGATTTGCATTAGATAGGCTTTACTTAGTGTATACAATATCGGGTGAGGATCAGGATACTGCTTTGGAAAATGCTGTTTAACTATTGATTTTATTCCTGTGAGAGTGCATTGTAAATCCTGCGGTAGAAAAAGAGAAATTGAAGGTCCTATGTTTTAATGTCCCTTTTGTGAAAAAGGCAAGATTGAACTACTTGCCGGAAGGAAAATTGAGATAATATCAATAGAACTTGTAGATTAGATAGAGTTTGAATGAAAACTAACCCATCTAATTACAACATGATAGCACAAAGCATAAAAGGCTTAATAAAAATTAATGGTCAAAAAATGGATTTGGAAAAACTTCAAAAAGAACTTATAGTTCTCAGGCATGAAAAAAGAATCAATGATGCCCAGAACAGACTGTTTGAAACATTTATCAATATGGTGAAATCTTCAAATGAAGAACATATTCTAAATGTAACCATGCAAAGTGCTCTGGACATTGCGGCACAATTTGCAAGTGCAGAAAAGGGCAGTCTGTTTTTATTGGACAAAAATGGTGTGGTAACAGACAGTGTTCTTACACAAAATCAAATAACAGGTGAACAACGATCCAATCTCATTGGAAAAGTTGTGGACAATGGTCTTGCCGGATGGGTAAAAAAAAATCTTTGTGTTGGACTTATAACAGATACTGAGACTGATGATAGATGGCTTACCCTGCCGGATCAATCCTATATTGTGCGATCTGCCTTAGTTGTACCAATACTGAGACATGATAAATTATTTGGAATTATAACTTTGATGCATTCATTACCTGCACATTTTGACAAGGCAGCTGTTAGAATTGTCCGGCAGGCTGCCAACCAGATGGCACTAACTATTGAAAATGTAAAATTATACAGGAAACTTGAGAAAGCCAACCATGCCATAGAAAAATATTCTAAAGCTCTCAATGATGAATTGGAACAAGGGAAAAAAATTCAAAAAGATTTTTTACCTAAGTTTTTACCAAAAATTCATAATTGTGATATTGCGTACTACTTCCATGCTGCTCTGCGATTGTCTGGTGATTTTTATGATTTGTTTAAACTGCCTGATAACCATATTGGGTTTGTTATTGGTGATGTCAGCGGGAAAGGAGTAGGAGCAGCACTTTTTATGGCATTGACACGAAGCCTTCTGCGTATTTTTTCAGGATCATTCAATACAGGAGATGATATTTCTGATTTTGTACATATCAAAACAAATTTTTTGCCGGAAGATGCTTTAAAAGCAGTCTTTTTAACTAATGAATATCTCTCCAGCAAACAATACGAGGAAGCCATGTTTGTAACAATATTTTTTGGTGTCATTAATCCGGAAACAGGCAAAGTGTTTTATGTTAATGGTGGCCATGAACCTGTTGTCATTATAGGCGAAAATATAATCAAGCACTCTCTTAAAGCGACAGGTCCAGCTGTGGGAGTAATTCCAGGGGTATCGTATGAAGTGAAAAATATACAGCTTGCATCAAATGATATAATTCTGGGCTTTACAGACGGGGTGACAGAAGCACGATCAAAAACAAGAGATTTTTACACACGAACCAGGCTTGAAAAAATCATTAAAAATGGTTTTAAAGGCTCGTCAAATGCCCTCTTAGAAGCTATTAAAACTGACTTGTTCACATTTACAGGTGATGCATCCCAGAGTGATGATATTACAATGCTTGCACTTAAATGGTCTTCATAATCAATGTCATTAACTTAACGCAACGACTTGATCTTTACACTATAATCTGATCAATGGAATCAAGGATATGGGAAAAACGCTGACCGTTTTTTGAATTGGTTTTATAGAAGTTTAAACATTTTTTTACAATTGAAATGACTTGATCATGTGAGTGTATTCCAGGGATTTCCATGGCAAGTCTGGGGTGCCGCCCCAATCTTCCGCCAAGCATTATGCGAAAGCCTTCTTCTTTTTTTTGGATGGTTTCTGTGGGGCAGGCGGTTATACATTTGGCGCACATAATACATTTTGAATAATCAATTACAGGCTGGATGTTTTCTTCATCAAGTTCAATTGCATTCTCTTGGCAGGCTTCAATACAGGCATTGCAAAGCGTACAGGTTTCATCTGATAATCCCGGCAGCATTGATCCAATAATACCTATATCAACAATCTGTGGTCTTGAGCAGGCATTGGGACAGTCTGACAGAGC
>CAXMTQ010000268.1:251-3218 GCA_964196205.1 uncultured Desulfobacula sp. | reverse complement strand
AAATTTCACCATCCAGAGAATTCACAATTGATTTGGTATCCTAAATTATTCAAGGGCCTGAATACTTCTGACAAGGAGAATTAATCTTGAGTCGAAAAATATAAAAAACTTAATTTTCATATTTATTTTTCATAATCAACAGGGAAAGCATCTTTATATCTCAAAGATATTGTTTATTTTAAATGTGTACCGCTTTAATTGGCAATACGGCTAAGGTCAATGGTCAAAGCATAAGCTCCTCCATTGAGCTTGGCCTTTACAAGGTAATCTGCCTTTTCAAATACTTTGAGCATACTTGGATTGGATACCAGGACATCGGCTGTCAAGGCTGTTACACCACGTTCCTTGGCCAGACGGGCCAGCATCTGGTACATGAAACTTGCAATACCCCTCCCCTGATAAGCTTCATCCACTACAAAGGCGACATCTGCCATGGGCTTATCCTCGTAACGGATGAACCGGGCTTCGGCAATAAGATTTTGCTGGTCATGTTCTCCTATCAGGCCCACTATGGATAATGAATCCCTGTAGTCCACATTGACATATTCCTGCATCTTGGCATGGGGCATGGTCTTGATGGGGGAAAAATACCGATAGTAAATGGCTTTGTCAGAAAATCTGTAAAAAAGTCTGCGCATTTGGTCTTCGTCCGATGGTTTAATAGCTCGGAATTTTACCTGAAGGTCGTCTTTGAATCGATGCCGGGTTTCAATTTCAGCCGGGAAAAAATGGGCACTTTCCGGCAGGAATATCTGGTCGGCATAAAGTATATTTTTTTCCTTGGCACCTGTGACAAGACTTGGGCGATCCTCAGGATGTGCGATTTCAATCAATGCCTGGGCCCGTTCCCGTAACGTTCTGCCCCGAAGATGTGCAACACCATACTCGGTGACCACCATATCCACAGATTCTGGAATATTGACAAGATTTGGGGAACTTTCCACAGTCACCCACACATTTGCACGCCCTTCAACATTACGGCTGGGAAGGACAAGGATAGTGTATCCGCCCGGAGAGATCTCCGCCCCATTAAAAAAATCAGCCATCTGACCCGGGCCTGCGGTTACATTTCCCTTGCTTTCATGGAGGGCCACCCTTCCAGCAAGATCAACTCTCCGTACAGGGATGACCAGGACAAATCGTCTATTGCTGCCAATTTCCATAGGGTTAAACACCTTATCAATACTTTGAAACTCTACCAATGGATTTTTATTGAGCCATCGCATGAGCTTCTTACTGCCCAGGGCATAGGCCGTCAAAGACCTGCCCCGGAAAAGGCTTTTCTTACGATTGGTCACTGCCCCGGTTTCCATCAGCTCCATCAGCGCATCGGTAAAAAATGGAGTATGAATCCCTAAGTCTTTCTTGGATGCAAGATATTTTGGCAGGCTTTCAAAAATCTGCCCAAAGGTAAAGGCAAGGCAGCTGCCGTCATCAATGACCGATGCGACATTAGCCGCAAGTTTATCAAAAACAGGATCCACATCAAACCGTGGAAAATACTGGGGAGGATCCTGAGCTTCCACCAGCATATCAAAGGCATCCAGAGAAACAAAGGTATCCCCCATGGTAAACGGCACCTGATCATTGATTTCTCCTACCACCAGACTGGCCTGGGCCATGGCCCTTCTGGCCACATCCACACCGATCCCCAGGCTGCAATACCCTGCATTGTTTGGCGGTGTGATCTGGATAAAGGCAACATCCAGCGGGATCTGCCCTTCTTTCATCAGCGTTGGAATCGCTGAAAACCGTGACGGAATTAAATCAACAAGCCCCGCTGTAATGGCATCAGCCGATACCCACCCGGAAAAAAAAGTTCTCAATCGATAGGTATTGGATTGAAGGGCTTTAAAAGAAATAGCATCTCCAAAACTAACCAGTTGTACCAGAGTCAGATCCTGAAGATTGCCTTTATTTGAATTCATCAGGCGGTTTACCATAGTTCTTGGTTCCGCAGATCCAGTCCCAATAAAAATATGATTACCCGGATCAATTTTTTCCAATACTTCATCCGGTGTAACAAGCCTGTTTTTCCACAAAGATTTTTTCTTAAACATTATTGCACTCTCTTTTAAACCTGCTGGAATGGAGAAAAATAAAAAAAATATTGAGGTTTGTATCGTATAGAGAAGAAATCAGATAGTCAAGAATACTTGCATTGATCGAAAGCCTTTTTCCATGAAAATTCTGTTATGTATTCTTTTGATATCTTTTATAATTTCAGTCTTTGAAAACTCTGCACAAGGATAATTATTGTTGAGTTTGAATATTGAGAAAAAGGCGATTAATTGATCTGCCAGTCAATCCTCGAAGCTAAAAAAGAATTCTGATACTTTATACCATCATTGTTTGCTTCGAAATTACTCATTTTTCACATTGATATCATTCAATATCGTAAGTTTTATGAGACAGTTTATTGGTTGGGTCACCATTTTCCAACATTTGAGCTAAAATATTTTTTTCATTATTCAGAGGCAATCTACCTGCCAATTGAGCCAAACAAACCTTTGTTCCTTCTTGGTTGATAAATTCAGCTTCTGCCTCTGCCCTGCCATTATCATCCAAAGAAGTCAGAGTAATTTTACATTGGATCTCATCCTCAAAATAGACAGGATGAAGAAATTTGAAGTTCATACCTGTTGCCAGCCAACCTACCTGACCGCCGAATTCACAGATCATCCCACCTACCAGCAGGCCGTGGCAGATCATACCGTTAAAGCCTTTTTCTTCTGTCCAGTTGGTATCGTAATGAACCGGGTTATAATCTTTGGTCAAATCGCCAAAGGCCCAGGTCTCTTCCTGTGTAAACCTCCGGCTTAAAATAAAAGTATCCCCTTGTTTTAAGCCCTTAGTTGCTTTTACTCTTAACGGATTTACCATTTCCGACTCCTAACAAATTGAATTGATGAATTCACTTCAATTACAAAAAATCTGTCCTAAATTCAACTTCTTTCATTTTGTCAT
>CAXMTQ010000268.1:0-241 GCA_964196205.1 uncultured Desulfobacula sp. | reverse complement strand
CACTTCGATTATAAAAACCTGCTCAAAATTCAATCCCTTTCATTTTTTCACTACGACAACTGTTAGTATTTTATTTCTATCACATTGCCACCATGAGCTGCATTTCTGTCTCTCATAGAGTATCCTACCCATATGTAATGTTACTAAAACCATAGCCCTTTTTCACCTTACTTAGCCATCTATGATTCGGTAAGTTTATGCGAGTCTTCACTGGTTAAATCCAGATCATAGATTTTTTTCA
>CAXMTQ010000267.1:0-3311 GCA_964196205.1 uncultured Desulfobacula sp. | reverse complement strand
TCAATATTTCCCCATTATCAAATTTTCTCACCAGCTCCTTCAGGTCTAAAATTTGAAATACGCCATGTACTCAAAAATCATATAGGTGATACAATTTCCATGAAAATCGCAAAATTTTTGATAACAATATCTCTTTTGCCTTTCTTTATCATAGAAAAGATCCTAATTCAGCTCGACAGCCATTGGTCATGGTTTTTATCTGCCTCATTATACGGGATATTTGTGATCCCCAAACATCGGCCAGAGTTAATATACTCAACTGCTGGGCCATCATCGACCCACTATACCGGTTATATCTTGAGCAAGATTTTTAAACTCCCTTGGATAGCTGAACTGCATGACCCACTAATATATGATAATGAAAAACGAAAATGGCATAAATATTTTTTCAACAAACATCTTGAAAAATTAATTTTTAAAAATGCTGATAAAATAATATACTTTACAAAAAATGCCGGTTCCAATGCGGCAAATAGAAACCATGGGGGCAAAGAAAAGTTTGTCTTAATAAGGCCAGGAGCTTCCCCTGCCAACGCCTTAAACCAAAAATACTACAAACAAAGAAAAATGCATTTTGGTTATTTTGGTTCTCTTTCACCAAAAAGAAACCTAAAAGATATTTTCAAGGCCTTTTATGAACTATCCCAGGAAAAGGAGGACTTATCTAAAATCATTACTTTAGACATTTATGGAACAACTCTTGATAAAGTAACCAGCCAAGCACTCGAAAAGTATTCTATAAACGAGATAATAACTGTACACGGTAGACTTGAACATGACCCCAGTACAGGAAAAACAGGGAGAGAGAGGGTGCTGGAAGCAATGAAGAGGATGGATGTGCTTATTCTTGTGCATGGAAATAATATAGTTAAATGTAATGAATATATTCCATCTAAGCTGTATGATTACATGCTGGTAAAACGCCCTATCCTGTGCTTGACACATCCGGATTCAGAACTACAACACATGATGGAACAAAACGGTTTTCTTGCTGTAAACAGCAAAAACCCGACTGAAATAAAAACAAGTATTAAATGCTTGATCGAACAATGGGAAAAAACTGGATTGCCTGATCTCGAACATGCTTCCCCGCTGACGGTTGAAAATGCTGTCCGACAACTGATGGAGATCAGAAATAATCTAATAAAAAATTAGAACACGAACATAACTGGATTGATGACTTATGCAGGATCGTAGATAATGACTATAACCAAATTAACTGCTGACAAGGGACTTACCTCATGCTTTAGACATGGCTTAAGCTTAAATTCTCTTGTCTTTTTTCTTACAGGATTAATAATTTTTTTAAACCCCTTCCCACACTTAACCGGGCTCACCAACATTATATCCGGCCTTATTTTTCTTTTATTGGTTTACATGTTTTATTGCAAAACCATCAATCTTAATTGGGAAACTCCTTTCTTAATTCCCTTTGCCTGTTATGTGATAATCAGCGTTGTAAGTGCGGTGTTCGCTCTGGATAAGGTAGAAAGTTTTGGTGATATCTTTTCACATCTGCTCAGGTACATAGCCCTCTTTTATATTATAATCAACTATTTCAATACAAAAATGCGTTTCAGATATCTTTTACAAATCATCATCCTTTCAGGTCTTATTTTTTCCATATTTTCCCTTTTTTATTTTTACATAATACAAGGTCATAGCCTTACTACAAGATTTGGTACTGGATTTACTGATTCCGCAATATGCTCAATGGGTATAATCTTAGTCTTTACTTTTATTCTTTCCCTTGTAGAAATCTACCAGACCCAAAACCGCACTGTAAAATATCTGCTTATAATCGGCCTTGGTTTTCCACTTTCAGCTTCCCTGCTGACTCAATCCAAGGGTACTATTTTATCTATAATAACCTCAATGATGGCCATTGCTCTTTTTAAAAAGGGAAGAAAAACCATATTCCTTGCAGTCCTGTTTTGTGTCGTTATCTTCTCTTTTTTGTATTCACCTATTCAAAAGAGGATCAAAGACTCAACCACTTATGATGCCAGAATTTGTCTCTATCTGTACTCTATTGAGATAATAAAGGATTATCCAATTTTGGGCACTGGATTCTCAATTGACACATTCAGAAATACGAATCTCATTGACGAACAAAAACATCTGAAGAATATACCAGAAAGGTATAGGTCCCATCCAAAAATGTGGCCCCACAATATGTTTCTGTCTATAGGGGTCAGAACAGGAATTCTTGGCCTTACAATATACTGTATACTACTTATCTCATTTGTTGGGCTGGCTGTCCGGCTGATAAGACATGGAAAAGATAGCTTCATCCGAATTAATGCAGTTTATGTCCTGTCTTCCTTTACCATGTTTTGCACCATTGGTCTTTTTACACCTGTTTTTCAACATTTGTTTGATTTCACCTTTTTTACGATTTTTGCAATGCTATCCATACTATGGAGTATAAACAAAAAAATCCCGGAAAAAAAAGCAAAAAAGGATGAAAGAACCATGAAGCAATTGAAAGAAAGGCTTTATGAATAAACTTGTAATATTTTGCAAGTCCTACTCAAAAGACCTGCTGAGAGCAAAGCGAATGGCTCAAAGTATTCAGAGGTTCAATAATGATAATATCACACTGTATATGAGTGTGCCGTCACTTGAGCTTGAGCTTTTCAAAAAGACCTTTCAAAGCCTGCCATGCAATTTTATTACTGATGAAGAAATACTGAACAGTTGCTACAAAATATATGGTCATCCTCCCAGACTTTTTCCTGCTCACCTGCTACAGCAGCTTATTAAACTCGAATTTTGGAGATTAAATAGGTGGGAGTACTATCTATGGATAGATTCAGATTCTTATTTTCTAAAACCTTTTTCTATAAAAAATTTTTTCCACAATGATGATACTCCCCTTTTGGTGATGCACCATGCCCATGATTTGAGGAGTTTTGCCAGGGAGAACGATCCCAGAATTGAGAAAAAATTAGATGATAGAATCAAAGCAATACAGAAATTATTTGGCAGGAAGGGGGAGCCTTTTTATTTTGGAGATCCTCCCTTAATCTGGTCCAGTTCCGTGCTGGAAGCTATGTATAATTCTTTTTTAAAACCAAGAGGAATGACTATTTATGAACTACTCTATAAATATCCTTGTGAAATGCAGCTCTATGGTGAGTTTGTCATAGCCAATAAAATTCAGACGATAGTACCCACTGAACCTTTTTTTAAGGTTTTTCACTATGCAGAGCAGTTTTTTGATTCCCAGAGAAAAGGTGAATCGGAATACAGCCTATCCGAAGAACATCTCGGTGTAGTCATGCAATCCAACTGGACCAACAACAAAA
>CAXMTQ010000266.1:0-3320 GCA_964196205.1 uncultured Desulfobacula sp. | reverse complement strand
GGAACAGGCATGAGTCCCTGGAACATGATGCAGAGCTGGGGCGTTCCTTCAATCAATCTTCACTCAAAAGCTTATGAATATGCCAGCATCCTGGCTGCAAAAGGTGAAAATGTTGTGGATATGTCTTTTGCAGGTGGATTCGCACTTGAAGATCATATTTTTAAAGCACTGGCACTGGGTGCTCCCTATACAAAATTGATTTGTATGGGGCGTGCAATCATGATTCCTGGGTTTCTCGGAGCTAATATTGAAGGAGTCATACATCCTGAAAGAAGAGCAGAAGTTAACGGTACCTGGAATGAACTGCCCAAGACTGTTCTGGAAGTTGGCAAAACTGCTGATGAAATTTTTGCTGGATACCATGATCTTGAGAAAAAAATAGGTAAAGAAGAGATAAAAAATATTCCATATGGTGCTATTGGATTCTATACACAGGCAGATAAACTTGCCTGCGGCCTTCAGCAGCTCATGGCAGGAGCAAGAAAATTTTCATTAAATCAAATTACGCGGCATGAAATTTTTTCCGGCAACCGGGAAACAGCAGTTGAAACAGGTGTGCCCCATGTATCTGATGTTAATAATGAAAGCGCAAAAAAAATATTGAACTCATAAAAAAGAGTTTCCTATATAAGCCATCCTGCTTTGACAGACTCTTACAAAATGCTAAAAATCTATTTTGTAAGAGTCTGTCGAGACCCTATATATCTTTAAACAGATCTGTACTTAAGTAGCGTTCTCCTGTGTCCGGGATAATAAAGACAATGGTTTTGTTTTTATTATCCGGGCGGGACGCAATAATTTTTGCCCCGTGAAAGGCTGCCCCGGATGAAATACCGCAGAGGATACCTTCATCAAGTGCAAGGTCTTTTGCCCCCTGCATTGCTTCCTCATTTTCAACCATAATAACTTCATCAAGAATATCAACATTAAGGTTTTCAGGGATAAAACCAGCCCCAATACCTTGAATTTTATGGGGGCCAGGTGCTTTACCCGAGATAACTGCTGAGGCAGCAGGTTCTATGGCTATGGATTTTATTTCTGGATTTTTCTCTTTTAATACTTCACTGACTCCGGTAATGGTTCCGCCTGTTCCCACTCCTGCTACAAAAATATCAACTTTACCATCTGTATCATTCCATATTTCAGGTGCAGTGGTTTTTCTATGGATCTCAGGATTGGCAGGGTTGGAAAACTGATCCGGCATAAAAGCATTGGAAGTCTTTTTAACAATTTTTTTTGCCTCTTCAATGGCACCTTTCATGCCTTTTGGACCCGGAGTTAGAACAAGTGTTGCTCCAAGATGTTTTAAAAGCTGCCGTCTTTCAAGACTCATGGTTTCTGGCATGGTGAGTATCAGTTTCAAACCTTTAACCCTGGCGACAAAAGCAAGGGCAATACCGGTATTGCCGCTTGTGGGTTCAACAATGGTGGAGTCCTGATTGATTTTGCCTGTTTTGAATGCCTCGTCAATCATGGCAAGACCGATTCTGTCTTTTACACTTGAAGCTGGATTGAAAAATTCAGGTTTTCCATATATTTTTGCCCCTGTCTGCCTGCTGGCAGTTTCAAGATAGATTAAAGGGGTGTTGCCGCATGTTTTAGTAATATCAGACTTGGTATTCATGATTTAGTTCCTCCTGATTTAGTTGTTCCGGATCTTCCTGATATTTGTATATCAGACGAGGGGACTCAATAAATACCTTAGTCTCCTTTGGAACAGAGCTTGTGAGCCAGACATTGCCTCCAATTACAGATTTGGTACCAATATTGGTTTTTCCTCCCAGGATAGTGGCACCGGAATATATGATGACATCATCTTCAATGGTGGGATGCCGTTTTTCTCCACGAAGCTTATCTCCAGCGTCCGGAGGCAGTGACAATGCACCAATGGTGACATTCTGGTATATTCTGACATTATTACCAATAACACTGGTTTCACCCACAACAATCCCGGTACCATGATCAATTACAAATTGTTCACCGATTTTGGCACCTGGATGGATATCAATCCCAGTCTGGCTGTGGGCATGTTCTGTCATTAGTCTTGGCAGCTGGGGGACATTCAGGTTGGACAGGATATGGGCAATCCTGTAAACCGTGATGGCATAAAGACCAGGGTATGAAAAAATTATCTCATCATGGCTTTTTGCAGCTGGATCACCTTTTAAAGCACTTTTTATATCTTTGGAAAGCGTTATCCTAAGCTTTGGAATGGATTTAATTGTTTTTAAAGCGATTTCGTTGCCTGTGTTTTCACACTCCGAACATGCCAGGCTATTCCGAAGGCAGTCATGTCTCAGGACATGTACAATCTGCTCTGACAGGATATCATAGAGCTGGGAAACAGCCTGCCCCATGTTGTAAACAAGGTTTGCCCCATCAATTTTTTCTCCTGAAAAATAACCCGGGAAGAGAATCTCTCTGAATTTATCAATCATTTTTTTTATGGAGGTTGAAAAATGTATGGGTTCGTCTCCAATGTGTGCAAAGCATTGTTTGTCATCCATGGATTCAAGAATAGAATTGATGACCTGTGGTAATGCTTTTCGATGGTCAGAAGCATTATCTCTTTCAGTGCGGCATAGGCTGTCTATAATAAAATCATCCACTTTTTTAAATTCCTTTTTCAGTTTCAAAAAAACGTTTAAAAACTTTACACTTCTGGCACTCTTCCATTTTGTCTTTCCAGGAAGCCAGGGCCTTGCCATTGCATTTTGTACCATTAATAAACCAGCAGAGATCGCCGGCATTAAATTCAAAGGCAGGGCATGTTTTTTGTACTTTTTCAGGACACTTCAGAATATCCCAGCATTTATCTGGAGATCCCCCGTTTTTATTGCCTGTTTTAAAGACCAGAAAAAGCAATTGACGTTCAACATGGTGAGGAATTTTCCGCCAGCCCTGTTCATAGCTGTGGATTGCTTTGATGGAGACTCCAAGAAGCTGTGCTATCTCTTTTTGTGTCTTTTCTAACTTTGCTCGGACCTCTTTAAATTGATCTTTTTCCATATCATGTCTTTAAGTTTAAGGTTTATTTATTAAATAACAATATACCACGTTGTGGGGCTTGTCAACAGATATACATGGACAGGATATTTGGCATAATAAGTTTATCTAAGTGCAATGAATAAAATTAAGATTGTAAAAAGATATAGTTAAATTCTGTGCAGCCGCCGGGAATATTAAAACCCCCGGCTAACCGATTGGACCATTTTCATTAAAACTATTTTAATTTTGATTTCCTTTTAAAGATCTTGAGACAGAACTACTTGTAACGATCTTCTTCCCATGGATCTGCTGTATTGCTGAATCCACCACTT
>CAXMTQ010000265.1:0-3329 GCA_964196205.1 uncultured Desulfobacula sp. | reverse complement strand
AATAATTCTGTTTTCCTCTCTGGTGACAGCTGGCATGCCATTTCTGCTCCTTGTGGGTGCAGCCCCTAATGCCATTGCTTATGATTCAAAACAGTTCACCACTGGAGAATTTTTCATGTATGGTATTCCTGCAAGTATTATTTTAATGCTTGTTACTGCCTTTGCAGTCTTTGTACTATGGCCCATCATGGGCATGCCCACTTTGGTATAAGTGCCACAGGCGGATTGGGTTTCTCAACCCTATCCGCCAAATCTATTGAGAATATCCTGGACCCTCTCTTCTGTCTGTTTTTCAATTTGAAGTTCTTTATTACGCTTTGCTTTTTTGATCTTATCGATGAGGGCATCAATATCTGCAGGTTTTTCAAGCAGATCCATAGCACCTGCTTTAATAACTTCAACTGTTTTTTCAATAGTTGCATAGGCAGTAAGCAAAATAACCTGCATTTCAGGATTGTTGTTTTTAATAATTTTCAATGCTTCCATACCGTTCATTCCCGGCATTTGAAAATCCATTACAACAGCATCAAAAGTTTTTTTTTTAATAATGGAAATAGCCTGTTCAGCAGATTCAGCAGTGCTTATCTCAAGGCCTCTTGCCGTCATTCTCTGGGACATGACCTCAAGAAAATCTATTTCATCATCCACAAGCAATACTTTTTCAGACACTATTTCTCTCCTTAAAACAGATCAAATTATTATAATTTGTGCAGTTAACTGTTAGTTGTCAGTTAGCCAAAGGCTTAAAGCTACCCTTTAAAACTAATTTTATGATTTAAAAGGCAAGGTAATTTTAAAACAAGTGCCTTTACCCACTGTGCTTTTTACTATTATATCCCCACCCATCTCTTTAATCAGTCCATAGGTGATTGAGAGGCCGAGTCCAGTGCCCCAATGCTCATCTTCCGATGAAAAAAAAGGCTCAAAAATCTTATTTATATCATCTTTGGCAATACCCACACCATTATCAGCAATCGAGATGGTTACGTTTTCTTTTTGATAAGATTTTATTTCAACCTTTAACAGCCCTCCATTTTTCATTGCAGAGAAAGCATTGTTGAAAAGATTTAAAAAAATCTGCTGCAGATTACCTATGTCGCATTCAAAATTTTCAACTGGCTCTGAATCATCAAATGATATGAGAATATTCCTCCGTTTGGCTTCCTGGCCTAAAAAAGCAAGCACCTGAGTCATGATCTGGTTTATATCCACAGGTGCAACAATGGAGTCTGTATGAGTTGCAAAATCTAAAAGTCGTTTTGTAATGTTTCCACAACGTTCTATGGTTGCCATAACACTATCTGTAAGTGGAACAAGACGTTTTTTGGAAGAAAAATATTCGGTCATGTCGAGTATATCAATAATCAAACCTGTTTTCTGATTCATGATAGCAAGAGGATTATTGATTTCATGGGCTACACCTGCTGCAAGACGGCCTATGGATGCCAGTTTATTTGTGTATTCCACCTGATGAAGTGCTTTGATCCTCTGGCGGTCGGCCTTATGGATACGGTCAACAAGAAAAGTTGCCATACCCATAATGGATAGTAAAATCACAATAATACTCAAAACAAAAAGCCAAATCAAATCAATTCGGGGTTCCAACCATGTCTGGGAAAGTTTCTGTTTGCTTCTGACAAGCACAAGTATCATATCAGAACCGGGTATTCTGCTGTGACCGGTAATAATTTGTTTGCCCTCATATGTTCGCAGGTTTACAACTCCAACATTTCCCTTTGACAGATCAATATTAAAACTTCCCTCTTTGTCATAATAAAAAGATGGGGTCAATATAGAACCCTTTGAATCTACAAGGAACAGATCTTTTTTTTCCCCTGAATTAAATTTCCCTACAAATTCAAAAGCAAATTTTTCAACATCATCGCCTAATGATATTAAAGTTATAGCTGAATCCAGGGTCTCTGAGACATTGTATCTCAACTCTTTTTCAATAATACGGCGGGTTAAGCTGTAGTCCACAAAATTCATGATAAAAAGTGGTAAGATCGCTATTAAAGAAGTAAAAGCAACAATCAGCTTCCACTTGCGCTGGAAACTAAATCCGCTGAGCGTGTGGCTTCCTGCAATATCTTTATGATCCCAGAATGCGGGTTTAAATTTTTTCAAACGTTTCATGGCTGCCTTTTGCGAATTAACTCTTTAAAAAATATCGAACACAAGCACTGCTATTGTTTTATTGTGCAGCATATGCTAATTTAACAAAATAATAATTAGACAAAAAAGATGGTTGAATTCTCTTAAAAATTATTGAAATTTCAAATAAAAGTCAAGGCTAATCATGGAAAATAGAATACCTGAGAAGGCAAAATTATTAGATACACTTCAAAAAACAGGATTGAATGTTCCAGACTTTATTTATGTGCCTGCAAAAAAATTTATAAGTGGAAACTTCAAGGAGTTGGAGTCATTTCTTGAAAATCACCATGAAAGCTATAAAGTCATTGCAAGAAGTGCCCATCCCATGGAATCAGAATTTAAAGGCGGCACCTTTGACTCCATTGAAACATATGCAGATATTGGCGGCATCAAATATGCCAGAAATAAAATTATTAAAATGGCAGAAACATCTCAACGGCTCTCTATTAAACGTCAGCAAATATTTAATCATGTTCCTGATATCAATTTAGATGAAATGGGTGTTATTGTCATGCCTTTTGTTGACGGTTCAAGTGTCATGACAAAAATGATAGGTGATAACTGGGAATTTGGTTACTGCAGGAATCGTTCCCACAAGGTACAAAGTGAACCCCATATTACCAAAGTACCCCATGACCGAAAACTGTTTGATCTTTCAGAAGATATACAAAAGATACTCAAGGTCAGATGTGAGATCGAATATATTATTACCGCAGAGGGAGAAATCCATGTTGTGCAGGCCAAAGATATATCAAATATTGAAATTTTAGAAGATAAAGAGAGCAAACGATCCATCAAACTTGATGGCATCAGACGTATGCGCAAGCGTAGAAATTATAGAGACCGGCCTGTTTATGTGATGGATAACAGATCCTTTTACATTAATATTGTCACTCAGTGTGAGGATTTTATTCATGAATCTGAAAACTCAAAACCTGATATCAACTCTATTTTATCTTACATACAAACATATGAAAATGAATTAGAATCTTTTGCTCTGAGGCACCAGCGTTTTGCTGTTCTTGGATTTTCCATTCAAGATTCCAGTAATCTTTTTCAAATAGCTACCAATTATCTTGAAGAGCTGCCCGAGCTTCAAAAAGTTTTGTCAAAGGCTCTGCACAATAACCTATATAAAATTGATATCTTCCTATGTGAGGCTGATACTTTAA
>CAXMTQ010000264.1:0-3332 GCA_964196205.1 uncultured Desulfobacula sp. | reverse complement strand
GTCATGGTTTCAAAGCAAATACCCATTATAGTATAATCTCTTCTGGAAGATGGAAAAATATTCATAATGGTGTACATATTATTTTTGGTGTAGAAGCAGATCTGTTAAATGAAAATGGTGATATTTGTGACAAGATTCAAAATATTTCTACAGAATTCGTGATACTCTCTTCTCATCAGAAAATATATTCAGGAAATGCGAGTTTAATCAAAAAAGGATATTTAAACGCCATTATCCGATATGGGTCTGAAATCAAATTACTGGGGCATTTATGTTCTCAACAGTTTTCTGATTATTTAAATACTGAAGATATCATTGAAATTGTTGTAGCCGCAAACAAGGCAAAAATTCCTTTGGAATTCAACTGTGCCAATTTAGTGAATAATAAAACTTGTGAAAATAATTTAAAAGCAATGCTGTCATGCTGTAAGTCTTTATATGTTAACAGTGATGCCCATACTCTTTATGAGTTTGTTAATGTCAGGAATGAGGGTTTTAAGTATTTAAAATCCAATAATTATATATGAGAGGAATATATGTACCTGTCTGAAGAACCATTTTAGATGCTTCTTCTGTGTCATTTTCATTGTAGTCTCTCCTCCATAAATAATTATGTTTATATTACAGATATTACTTGACATTTTCTATGGATGCTGTATTATCATTGGAATTGTGCTGATTTATGTAAAGCACAAAAGGTTTCTTTCGCAAGGTGTTTTCCCGAAAAAAAATTTGGTATTACTCCCAAGCTTGAAACAATTTTTTATTTATTTATATTTTAGGAGTGTACCAGTATGGCTAACGGTATTGTAAAATGGTTTAACGACTCAAAAGGTTTTGGTTTTATTGAACAAGAAGGTGGAAACGATGTATTTGTACATCACACAGGTATCAATGCAAGCGGTTTTAAATCCCTGAATGAAGGGGATCGCGTTACATTTGATATTGAAGATGGCCAAAAAGGGCCTGCAGCAACAAATGTTACAGTAGAGTAGTTAAACAGTTATTCAGCTAAGAAAAGTCATTTCTAATGGCTTTCATTTTTAAAGCCCCTGACCTTGAAATTAATTTATTAAAAAGGTCAGGGGCTTTTTTATTGTTACAACCTTGATGCCAATATGGCAGCACCAATAGCACCATTTTCCTGGGGTAGTTCTCCTGCAGTTATTTCACACCCAAGACGCTTTTTAAGGGCTGCATTCATTGCCTTGTTCTTTGCAACACCACCTGTCATTATTACCGGTTCTTTTATTTTTACCTTGGCTGCAAGAATAGCAATGCGGGCAGCAGCAGATTCATGAATGCCTGCTATAATATTTTCTCTTTTATGCTGAGCTGCTATCATTGAAATAACTTCTGACTCAGCAAATACTGTACAGATACTGCTGATTTTTGAGGGGTTATCTGCTTTATTTGCAAAATCTCCCAAGTGATCCAGATTTACTTCCAAAGCATGTGCCATGACTTCAAGAAAGCGCCCTGTGCCTGCTGCACATTTATCATTCATGGCAAAGTTTTCAATATTGCCATTTTTATCCAGTAAAATTGCCTTGCTGTCCTGGCCACCAATATCTATGACTCCTCTTACTTTAGAATTCATAAAATGTGCTCCTGTGCCATGACATATAATTTCTGTCATGGTTTTGTCGGCAAAATCAACAGTGGCACGGCCATATCCTGTGGACACAATGGCTGTTACATCTGCTTTAAAAATTTTTTTCTTTTCTAAAACCTCTTTAAAAACTTTTATCCCTGCTTTTAAAGGATTATATCCCGTGGAAATAACATGGGTGCCGAGAAGCTGGTTGTCTTTTATCAAGGCTGCTTTAGCTGTGTTGGAACCTATATCTAAACCGGCATAAATCAAATTAATTACTCCTCTGTTTGATAATTTCCATAAATGCATCAATACGGGTTTCCACCTGGGATTGTGAAAAACTTCTGGGGTCAACCATGTCTGCTTCTATCATGAGAACGGGAATCTTTGCTTTTTTCTGAACTATTCTCATGATGTCCATCTGACCAAAAGAGTAGGGTTTACAGGAGCGGTTTGAATGCATGATAAATCCTTGCACATCATAAAATTTAATCATGTCAAGTACCTGATCTGCCATCTGATCAATTCCAATGTTTAAATAGATCCTTGTGTAAGCCTGGGCTATGGAGTTTAAGAAATTATTTTCATCTGTATAATTCAAGGCAGAACACCATGCTGTTGTATAAGTATCTGCCACAAGACATGCATTATGATCGGAAAACTTGTTTGACAGCCACTTGAGCTGATACCACAAAGGCAGATTATCCCATAAAAGTCTGTATTTCTCATCAGGAACTATACTGATGCCTCCCTTTACCCTCTGCTCCATCTCTTCTAATAATTTTGTATAGAAATCAACAGCAGTTTGAGTGCCCCGCAAAGTAACAATCAGTGCAAGAAAAAAGAAAGCATCAAAGGCAGACATGGGAGAAGGTTTGTTTGCCATGGTATTCAGGATTTTTTTCCACAGTTTTTGAGCTTCAACAGCAAGTTTTCCAACTTTGATCATCCTGTCATAGTCAAAATTTTTTTTTGTAATTTTTTCAAGAAATATAATATACTCCTTAACCTGGGCCTGCACATATTTTGCGATTTCAGGGGAGTATTGAGTATGACAGACCGGAGTATCAAGAATGAACAGAGGGACATCGTACAATCTTGCCTGGATTTCATACCATTTTAGAACAGTTCCGCAGATATTATTACAGCAGATCAGCATATCAGGTTTCGGCAGGCCGCCAATGGGACCACCTTTGACAATGGAACATGAGATATCTGCCCTTGCATAAGAGCAAAGATCTGAACTGTATCCCATATTTTCAGCTTTTGAACAGAGATCTTCTCCCATTTTGGATGCTCCTATCATGGCACCATGATTTTCAGGGTAAACAGGGATTATATCCATGGCAACAAGGGGTTCCACAGGGCCTCCCGAAGTAATCCATGCCACCTGTTTACTGTTTTGTTCCGCTGTAAGAGCATCAAGATAATAGGTAGTCATTATATCCCGCATTGTTTTGACAGATTTTATTTTTCTTTTTTCTGCTGATCTATCTGATGGCTTGTCCGGCATTTGGAAAATTTCCTTTAAATCATATGCATAAAAGTTTCAAAACGGGTGGATAACTGCCCTGAACTCTGCTGCTGATCATCTATTTCTATGAGCATGGTTTTTATACCCTCTTTTTCAAGAAAATCTTTTAAGTAGGGGTAATCAAATGCATGGGGATCACAGAATTTAAGCAGTATAAAAATAACACCATCTGCTTTGTTCTTTTTTGCAAGGGAAACAATG
>CAXMTQ010000263.1:0-3341 GCA_964196205.1 uncultured Desulfobacula sp. | reverse complement strand
TGAAACCCGGCCTTTTTGCCAGGGTCAGATATTTTTCAGTCGGTATGGGCAGAATGGATATTCTCTTTGAAAGGATACCGGCATCAATAGCTTCATCCTGTATAGCCACTGCAAAATCATACCAGGAGGCCACCCCGGCATCTGTCCAGTGAAAAATCCCTTTTATACCTTTCTCCATGGTAGCCCATATAGCCTTTGCAAGCCCGTTTGCCCATGTGGGAGAACCAATCTGATCATCAATTATAGTCAGCTCTTTTTTTTCCTTCATTAACCTAAGCATGGTATAAACAAAATTATTGCCATGGGAAGAATAAAGCCAGGCTGTCCGGATGATCAGCGCATCCTTCTTTAATTTATTTAAGACCGCAAATTCTCCATCTAATTTGGTTTTTCCATAGACTGACTGCGGATCAGGGGGGTCAAGAGGTTTATAAGGCCTACAGTTATTACCGTTAAAAACAAAATCAGTTGAGATATGAACAAGCCGGGCATTAATCCTCAAAGCCTCACACGCAAGGTTTTTAGCTCCCTCACAATTGACGGCATGCGCTTCTCCAGGTTCTTCTTCAGCACCATCCACGTTGGTATAGGCAGCTGAATTAATAATCCAGTCAGGAGCTTCTTTGTCTATAACCAACCTTAAAGATTTATCCTTGGTAATATCAATATCCGGATAATCTTTTGCCGATATTTCAATACCACTCGGACAGGTTCTTTGAAGCTCATAACCCAGCTGACCATTTGAACCGACAATCAAAACCTTCATACGAACACCTCTGCATTTTCAAGCAAAACACCCTTTTCATCCTTTGGTGACAGCAAAGGGGCCTTCCCCTCCAACAATGGCCATTCAATGCCAATGGCAAAATCATTCCACAGAATGCTTTTCTCATATTCAGGCGCATAATAATCCGTACACTTGTATATAAATTCTGCTTTCTTGCTCATCACATAAAATCCATGGGCAAACCCCGGCGGTACCCAGAACATCTTTTTATTCTCTTCACTAAGAACAGCCCCAGCCCATTTGCCAAAATCAGGTGATCCTATCCTGATATCCACTGCCACATCAAATACTTCCCCTGAAATCACCCGGACAAGTTTTCCCTGGGGTTGCTGAGTCTGGTAGTGAAGTCCACGCAAGACCCCCTGGTTTGACTTACTGTGATTATCTTGAACAAAACAGACATCCGCAACCTGTTCCTTAAAAGTATTTTCCCGGAAAGTTTCCATAAAAAATCCTCGGGAATCCTCAAACACTTTCGGGATTAATACCTTAACGTCCCTCAAATCCGTTTCAATAATATCCATATTCTATTCTTTATTTAATTAAATCTATAAGATACTTGCCATAGTCAGTTTTACAATAATATTGGGCCATACTTCTCACCTTTTCTTTATCAATATATCCCATAGTATAGGCAATTTCCTCTAAACAGGCAACTTTCAGACCCTGCCTCTTTTCCATAGTTTCAATAAACATGGATGCTTCCAGTAGTGAATGATGGGTACCTGTATCAAGCCATGCCATGCCCCTGCCCATTTTCTCCACTTGCAGCTTTCTTTGTCTAAGATAAGCCAGATTCACATCAGTAATCTCAAGTTCTCCCCTGTCTGAAGGCCTGAGACCTTTTGCAATTTTTATCACCTGGTTGTCATAAAAGTAAAGCCCTGTGACAGCATAATTTGATTTAGGCTGCTCAGGTTTTTCTTCGATATCAATGGCTCTCCCTGTATCATCAAAATTAACAACTCCATATCTTTCCGGGTCTTTAACCTGGTAGCCGAAGATTGTTGCCCCTTCTTCTATTTTAGCAGCTTTCTGTAGTCTTTCAGACAGACCATATCCGTAAAAAAGGTTGTCCCCTAAAATCAGGCAAACCGTATCATTACCTATAAAATCTTCTCCAATAATAAAAGCCTGGGCAAGACCCGCTGGTTCCGGTTGGACCTTATAACTCAATCTGATTCCCCATTGAGAGCCATCTTCAAGAAGATTTTCAAATCTGGGCAGATCCTCTGGTGTGGATATGATAATAATATCCCTTATCCCCGCAAGCATGAGCACGGATAAAGGATAAAATATCATTGGTTTGTCAAAAATGGGTATAAGCTGCTTGCTTATAACTTTTGTCACTGGATAAAGTCGGCTTCCCGATCCGCCGGCAAGGATGATTCCTTTCATTAATAGTCTCTTTTATTAAATGTTTACTTTAAATATTGTTTTTGAACCCATTGCTGGTACTCACCGGTTTGAACCGATCTGACCCAGTCCATATTACCAATATACCAATCTATTGTAGTGGACAACGCCTGTCCAAAAGAGAATTGAGCTTTAAAACCAATCTGTTTTTCAATCTTTTCGCAATCAATGGCATACCTAATATCATGGCCAGGCCGATCTTTGACAAAAGTGATTAAATTTTTGCTGGAATCTTTTTTTTGAAGTTTTTCATCCATAAAATCACAAATCATTTCAACTACTTGAATATTTGTCTTTTCTTCTCCACCCCCGATATTGTAACTCTCACCGGCAAGACCTTTTTCAAAGACCCGGGCTAAAGCCTCACAATGATCAAGAACATACAGCCAATCCCTTATATTCTCACCTTTACCATAAACAGGGAGCTTTTTCCCATCCATGATATTGAGTATCATCAATGGAATCAATTTTTCTGGAAACTGGTAGTATCCATAATTATTTGAACAAGTTGTGACAATAGCTTGAAGGCCGTAAGTTTTGAAATAAGCTTTTACTATGTGGTCAGATGAAGCTTTTGATGCTGAATAGGGACTGGATGGATCATAGGCTGTTTCTTCAGTAAATGCAGAATCTTCAAATCCCAGGCTGCCATAAACCTCATCTGTAGACACATGTATGAATTTAAAATCTGTTTTCAAATCGTTTCGGGTATAGTTTAAGCTTGCTTCCAAAAGACGGAGGGTACCCATAATGTTAGTGTTCAAAAAGATGTCAGGCCCGCATATGGACCGGTCCACATGAGATTCTGCCGCAAAATGAAATACCCCGTTAAACATGTACCGAGAAAAAATATCCTTTAAAAGATCCGCATCCAAGATATCACCGTGAATAAATGTATATCTTGGATCAGTCTCAATCTCCCTGTGGTTTAAAGGGTTGCCTGCATAGGTTAACACATCCAGGTTAAAAATGTGCCAGTCAGGGTAAGCATCATATACATATTTAATAAAATTGGTCCCGATAAACCCAGAACCGCCTGTAACCAGAATATTTTTCATTGTTGTTCTTTCAGTTAGTTGAACACAGTATTAGGATCGAAAATGATATAAATTGAACAAAAATTGCGTTTAAGTAATTT
>CAXMTQ010000262.1:0-3381 GCA_964196205.1 uncultured Desulfobacula sp. | reverse complement strand
AAAACCTGAAATCCTCATGTACTTCAGTACACTCCGGTTTCAAATTTTTTTGCGCCTAGTATAAGGGCAAATTTTCATCCAAATACTTGTTTTTATAAAAAACAGTGTTGTTCAAAATAATATAAAGGTAAAAAAATGACGGATTTTACACATCTTGATAAAGAGGGCAGGGTGAGAATGGTGGATGTGGGTGATAAGGAGAAAACCAGACGCATTGCTGTGGCTGAAGGAAAAATTTCAATGGAGCCTGATACTCTTGCCATGATCATGGATGCAAAAGTGAAAAAGGGCAATGTCCTTGAAACCGCCAGGATTGCAGGAGTTATGGCAGCAAAGAAAACATCTGATCTGATTCCCATGTGTCATCCCATAAATATTACCCATTCCAGGGTTGATTTTGCCTTTGATACAAAAAATTTTTGTATTGATATTGAGGCAGAAGTATCATTAACAGAGAAAACAGGTGTGGAGATGGAGGCATTGACTGCTGTATCTGTTGCAGCCTTAACTATATATGATATGTGCAAGTCCTATGACAGGGCAATGAGAATATCTGATATCAGACTTAAATCCAAATCAGGGGGCAAAAGCGGAACATATACTGCTAAATAGCAATAGCGTGATTACCCTTGGAAACCTGGTGTTTTGTATGGCTGGTTTTTTTCTTGGTGTGCTTGTCTGTATTATCTTTGCAAGATTGCGTCGATCTTCTTTGTCAAAGACCATTGATCCTGTTCAAAAAAGCCTTGATAGATATGAGCAGCGCCTTGCTGTCATGGAAAAAGAGAGACAGCAAGCTTATGGTTCCATCACGGAAAAACTCCTTGAAATGGGAAGAGGCCAGAATAATCTTAATATTGAAACAGCGAATCTTGTAAAGGCATTAAGGGTACCCCATGTCCGGGGGCGCTGGGGGGAGATCACTTTAAAAAGAGTGGCTGAGCTTTCCGGAATGTCTGAATACTGTGATTTTGAAGAGCAGCTTTCATCCGGGAACGGCAAAGGCTTAGTCAGGCCTGACATGGTTGTCACCCTGCCGGAAAACCGTAAAATTATTATTGATTCAAAGGTGCCTTTAATGGCATATCTTGATGCCCTTGAAGCCAAGGGAGAAGAAGAGAAAAAAGAGCGGATGAAGCATCACGGACAGCAGGTGATGAAGCATATATTAAATTTGTCTTCTAAAAATTATTTCCAGCATATTTCTCCATCTCCTGAATTTGTGGTGCTGTTTATTCCAGGAGAAAATTTTTTTTCTGCTGCTGTGAGCCATTATCCTGATTTGATAGAAAAGGGGATAGAAAAAGGAGTCATCCTTGCGACACCCACAACATTGATAGCACTTTTAAAGGCAATTTTGTATTCATGGAAACAAAAAAGGAGTTATGAAAATGCTCAGGAGATCAGGAATCTTGGAGTTGAGCTTTTTTCAAGGCTTTGTACCATGACCGATAATATCAACCGTCTGGGAAAAGATATTGCAAAATGTGTGGCAACCTATAACAGAACAGTGGGTGCTATGGAGACAAGAGTTATGTCCTCGGCAAGAAAACTGGATGGTCTGGATGTGTCTTTGCAGACTTTAGATGATCTGCAGGAGATAGAGCATTCAAAAACCTTAATTAGAGAATTTAACAGGCAATATCACGATGATAAAGAAGATATCACTGAATAGTATCCGGATTTGTTTTTTTGTTGCACTGGTCTGTTTTTTTTGTGGATGCTTTCCCGGTGTAAGAGAAGAGAATACAAAATTTAACTCTTTAAAAAAACTTAAACTTAAGGATTACCCTGTATTTGACGATAATCTTGATTTTAAAGGCTTAAACACTTCCATTGATAATAGTCTTACCTATTTTAAAAGAGTTCCTTTCCAAAGAAAATATCGATATGGAAAAGAGATATACAATGCTGCCCATCTGATTGCCTCTTTGGAGACATTCAGGGATTTTTTGCAGGAAAAACAATCTGTTAAGGCTTTGAATAAATTCATAGAATCAAAGTTTACGGTTTATGCGGCAGCAGGTAATAAGGAGGAGCAAACTCTTTTTACAGGGTATTTTGAACCCGTTTATGAGGGCAGTTTAAAAAAAAGTGATGTTTATCAATATCCTCTGTATTCCATCCCGGATGATTTATTGGAAATTGATTTATCACTCTTTTCAGACAAGTATAAAAAACATAAACGTCTTGTTGCAAGGATTGATGGTTCAAAAAAGACAATTGTCCCCTATTATTCAAGAGAGCAAATCAATTCCATGGAGGATTTTAAGGTAAAATCAAAACCTCTGGTGTGGCTTAAAAGCCGTGTGGACAGATTCTTTCTTGAAATCCAGGGGTCGGGAAGGGTTGTTCTTGATTCAAAAGAGGAATTAAGGCTTCACTACGCGAAAAGCAACGGGAATACCTACCAGTCCATTGGGCGATATCTTATTGGAAAAAATGAGATTTTAAAGGAGGATATGTCCATGCAGGCCATCAGAAAATGGCTTGAGCTCAATCCTGACAGGATGGATGAAGTTCTGCACCACAATGAAAGTTTTGTTTTTTTCCAAACAGAAGATGGCGGCCCTTACGGCTCTCTTGGTGTTGAAGTTACACCTCTTCGTTCCATTGCCACAGACAGCGGTTTATTTCCTAAAGGCGCTCTTTGTTTTATGCAGTCACGCCTGCCTGACAGTGAAAATTTCAACTCTTTAAAGGAGTGGGAAAAAACCTCTTTTTTTGTATTGAACCAGGATACAGGCGGTGCTATCAATGGCCCTGC
Organism: uncultured Desulfobacula sp.; assembly: GCA_964196205.1. Classification (GTDB taxonomy): domain Bacteria; phylum Desulfobacterota; class Desulfobacteria; order Desulfobacterales; family Desulfobacteraceae; genus Desulfobacula. Next base: position 614 of record CAXMTQ010000262.1, on the reverse strand, counting down.
AAGAGCAGATCTGTTTTGCGGCAATGGTGATTATGCCAGTTTTACAGCAGGCCATATGAATCAATATGGCAAACTGTTTTTTCTTGTTTTAAAGCCATAATATATAGTTTTCATATCCATTCAATATCGTGTTGATCAAATTTAAGAACAACTTTTTTCCCAGGGTGCAGTTCCAGATCTGTGATTTCATCCGGCTTCAATCTTACAACAAAAGAGGTGTCATGAACCGTGACAGTAGCCATAATAAGACCGGTTTTCTTTTCAAAAAGCATGGAAGTTATCTGGCCGGACAACTGATTAAGGCTTTCACTCCCTTCTTGTTGTTCAAGGCCAATGAATACTCTTTTTTTTCTTATAATGGCATTGCATGTTTTCGGGGCAGGGTGCGGCAGTTTGATTATCTGCCCATCATCAAGTCTTTTTATATGGGTCTTACTGTTTTGTTTCTCAAAGGGTTGTGCGATTATATTTTCAATGCCAGTGGAAAACAGCTGTCCTTTAAACATGGAAAGCTGTCTGTCACTGATGGAATAGAGCCATTGCAGATCATGGCTTGCAATGACAAGGGTCGTACCCCACTCGTTTCTTGCATTTAGAGATGCCCTGCGGATCAG
>CAXMTQ010000261.1:0-3410 GCA_964196205.1 uncultured Desulfobacula sp. | reverse complement strand
GGGGGAAACAACGTGTCCCCCCAAGTATAATTTGATTTTTATCAGTTTTGATACCCCGTCCGCTTGCGGCGGGGAGCGTCATTTGAGGAAATTACCAGTTCCCGAATTGCCTGCAGATGGCCTGCCATCAAATTGTTAACCCAAATTTTAAATTGCTTTTTAAATTTATTATAAAAATGATAAAATAAAATCTAAGGATGATAATGAACTTAATATTTTTTGTTTAATATCTGGAATGGGCAAAGATTAAACTCTGCCCATTTGCCAATCTATCTGCATTCCAAAATAAACAGACACTTTACCTCTGCACAGAGAGAAACACTGATTTCAAGAGCAGTTAAAACCTATAAAAAAGAGAATATTTTATTATGCCCGTTCAATAAGAATTCATGCTGTGAAGCATACGAGATAAGGCCTGCAAGATGTCGAATTTATAGAGCAAATAAATTTTCCAAGGACAAACAGGAGATTCAGAACCTGCTGCTTGAACTTTCCCAAACCCTGTTCCTCGCCTTTTCAGGAAAATTTGTTCAAAAATGTTTCCATTATATGTCTGATATTGAAAAAAAGACCAAACCATTAGAAAAAATGGCCCAGATTACCAAACACGAAGCCAAAGAGTATGTAGGCGACACAAAGATTGTGGATATCCAAAAAGCTGCTAAAGCAGATAATTAAAAGCTTTGCATAATGCGAATTGAAGGCATTTTTTTAGCATTCAAATTTTGACCTTGCAAAAAAAGATTGTAAATTGTAATGGTGTAACAGTTCTATAAATATTAATTATTGCTGAGAGTCAACACACTAAATTTATAAAAAGGGCAAGCATGAAAACAGTCTTTTATTTTGTTGTCATACTCTTATTTTCTGCAGCAAATGTCTGTTCACAACAACCTGATGCAAAGATGAAAATGGTTCAGGCTGTCATATGTGAATCCATTGACAATTTTAAACCGGTTAACCCGGGAGTAGTCTTTTCAATATCCTCAGGGGAAGTTTTCTGTTTTTCAGAATTTGATCCGGTCTTTGAAAAAACCCATGTACTTCACCAATGGTATAAAAAGGACAAACTGATTTTCACCATGCGCCTGATCATCTCCCCTCCAAAATGGTCATCTTTCAGCAGAATACAGATAAGGGATGCTGACAAAGGTCCCTGGCGTGTTGAAATACACGATGCCGATGGCACCATTTTAAAAACCTTAAGATTCAGTATGGCAGATTGATTTATAATGGAAACTCTTCTCTATTTCTTCTCTGGATTTCGCTGGCAGGATGTATTGGATATCCTGTTAAACAGCTATATTTTATTTCGGCTTTATATCCTTTTTAGAGGAACCAATATTATAAGGGTGCTGCTGGCCTTATGTATCCTGTGGGCAGTCAGTCAGGCTGCGGTCCCTATGGGTCTGGTAATAACGAACTGGGCAAGGCAGGGTGTTATTACCGTAGCAGCTTTAATTATAATCATTGTCTTTAGAAATGAAATTTCCACTGTTCTGAGGACTAAGAATCTGAAAGCATTTTTATGGGGGATACCTCGGTTTCAATCTCGCACACCTCTGAATATCATTGTTGACAGTGTTTATGCGCTTGCTGAGAAGAGAATTGGAGCTTTAATCGTGCTGCCCCTGAAGCAGGATATGGAGAGTGTTATTCAAGGAGGTATTCCCATAAAAGGCAAATTGTCTCAGGAAATGCTTGTGAGTATTTTCTGGCCAGACAACCCGCTGCATGACGGTGCAGCTGTCATACAGGAAGACAGAATCATTAGTGCAGGTGTGATACTCCCACTGTCCAAAAGAGGAGATCTGCCCTCTTTTTTCGGAACCCGGCACAGAGCTGCTTCCGGATTAACAGAACTTACAGATGCTTTGGTTGTTGTTATTTCAGAAGAGAGCGGCAAAGTCTCCTTGTTTAAAGAAAACCAGACATATAATATTAAATACCGTTCAGTCCTTGAAACATTACTCAAGGAACATGCAGGAGATGATTCTGAAAAAAAGAGATTCAAACACCAGACCATAGAACTTGCTGCTGCTGCATTGATCAGTCTTTTCTGTGTCACAGGGATATGGCTCAGTTTTTCAAAAGGGATGGAAACCCTTGCCACTTATGAGATTCCAGTGGAATTCATGAACCCGGATCAAAAAATGGAAATCATATCCTCTTCTGCTTCCAGCGTTAAGCTTTTAATCAGCGGTGCAAAACCGTTAATCAATTCCATCAAGCCTGAACAGATCAATATCAAACTTAACCTCTCCCAAGCAGCAATCGGTGTTAATAAGCTTGCCATCACAAAGGAAAATATATTGCTCCCGCCTGGAATCCAGCTAAAAAGAATAGAACCCTCAGAACTTAATATCACTTTGGATACACTGATAGAAAAACAACTTCCCATCCAGCCCAACTGGACAGGAAAACTGCCTAAAGGGTTGATCATGAAAGAGGCAAAGGCATTACCCAAAACAATTCAGGTAACCGGAGGGGGTATGGCACTCAAAGATATTTCAACAATTTTTACAGAGCAGATACTCCTGGACAAACTCACTGAATCCGGCACGGTTACCATTGGTCTGATTCTGACCCCTCCATCACTCAGGTTGAAAAACAACACAAAAATTAATATTAAGTACCTGATCTCAAAAAAATCAATTTTGTGAACATCAGCCAAGGACCTGCTCAACCTTCTCTTCAAGTTCATCCTTATTAATTGGCTTGACACAGTATTCAGAAGCACCAAGACTTATAGATATCCACCTGCCGAGGTTGAATCAACGGCAATCCACCTTTTATTACGGCAGTCTGATATATTCTGGATCAATGAATTATCAGCCCTGCAGATAATCTGTCCCCGAAATTTATTTTTCCCCTTCACCTCCACAATACGTGCAAATGCTTTTGCATTGTATTGATGGGCAATATTCACATAAATAAATGGATTGGAAAACGAGATATCAATTTTTTTCTGGCCCACCATTTTCATATGCTGATCAAATGTATCTGGAAATATCTGCTTTATGTTCAATCCTGTTTCTTTGCGCAGATATTGTATAAGAGCATGATGGCGTGTATAGGATATGGTATGGGAATACTGGGGAAGATAGGCATAATTAATGACATCGGGTTCCTCCTCAAAGATAACCTGCTCTTTGATATTCAGATCCACCTTAATAACAGATTCATCCTGGTTCCCGCACCCGTGGAATAATAAAAGGGAAAGCAGAACACTCCATAAATATTTCACTTGATATCTGCTCTTTGATATTTCATAATACGCCTTTCCATCAGACTGATACAAAATAGATTCTGCAACAATCTTTTACAGCCTTTCCGAATTATACCCTTTTTATAGGCTGTTCATCTCTCTTTATCAATGAAAATCTAAAATCAGTTATATCAATACCTGC
>CAXMTQ010000260.1:0-3429 GCA_964196205.1 uncultured Desulfobacula sp. | reverse complement strand
AGAGAGAAGGATTGTTACGTTTAAATGCAGTGGTAAATTGCGGGAAAAATTGAATGACTAATAATCGTTATAAGTGGTAGGAATAAATAAAATTCTTTAGAGTCACACTAAAACAATTCAAGCTTGAACATTATTCTCTTTACAAAGTAAAAGTTCAACTTATTTTATAATTTAATTTTTTTTAAATATAGGAATATTTTTTATGAGTTGGTTCAGTAAAATTTTTAAAACTAATGGACAAATACCTCCAACGAGGTTACCGAGAAAAAATGATCTCTGCTGGTGTGATAGTGGATTAAAATACAAAAAATGTCACCTCATCAAAGATAAAATTTATTTCAAGGAACATCCTAAAAAAAAGATGGTTGTTAAAAAGTCATGTGGTCCGGTTTTCGGTTGAGGAAAATAATGAGCAAACCCCGTGTGGGTTTTAGAACTGGTATTAATATGAAAAGCAACAAATGACTGCCCTTAAAATCCCATACGACCAATTAAATCCTGAAACCTTACATGGAGTTATTGAAGAATTTGTAACCCGTGATGGCACTGACTATGGAGAAATTGAAGTCTCACTGGATACAAAAATATCACAGGTCCTTGGGCAGCTTAAATCAGGGAAAGCTGTTATTGTTTTTGATCAGGAATCTGAAACCTAAACTATATTGAGAAGTGATGATCCGGTCTTGAATAGTTTGGATGATTGATTTGTTTTAAAAATAACACAGGGTTGGAAGAATTTTTTATGAAAACCATTATTTTTATATTTACAGTCACAGTTGTCATTCTTCTAACTTTTTTCTTTGATCCTTCTTCCTATGAAATTAAAAATGCTGATCCAACAGGGGAAACCATTATTTGTTTTGGAGACAGTCTAACTTATGGCACAGGTGCAGTAAAGGGTATGGATTATCCTTCCCAATTATCCAGATTGACGGTTATTGAGATTGTCAATGCCGGCGTACCTGGAGATACAACCGCCACAGCACTTAATCGTATTGATGAAATAATTGGAATGAATCCACGTATTGTGCTGATTACACTGGGTGGAAATGATCTTAAAAACAGGGTAAAAAAAGAAATGGTTTTTAAGAATTTTGAAAAATTAATTAATATAATTCAAGATAACGGAGCATTGGTTATCCTTGGTGGAATTGACGTTCCTTTCTGGGGGCGAGGATTTAACAAGGTGTATGTGGAATTGTCAGAAAAGACAGGATCTGTGCTCATTCAGAATATTTTCAAGGATATTTTAGGAGAACCAAGAATGATGAGTGATACGATACACCCCAACAGCCAAGGATACACAATTATGGCAAATCATTTTTATAAGGCTTTACAACCTTATTTATAATGCTAAAAAAGAGCAGTCAGTCCCTTTAGTGGCATATAATACTCATTCAAGAAAAGGGTAACATTTTTCAATCTAATAGCTTCTTTTTCATTGCATAAGATCCAGAAACATGAAAAAAATAACCAGGTTAATTATTTTAAAGGAATGATGATGACAGAAGAGATAAAGAATGAATGTTTAGAACCAACTGACAATTTAACCGTTGAACTACCATGTCAGATGATTGAAAGAATTGAAAAATATGCCAAAAAAAATAAGAGTAATGTGAGTGGAGTGCTGCTGGAAGCTTTAGATGCTTTTTTACGAAATCATAAGTAATCTGCCAGACCATTTGTTTTTAATCACAACCTTTCCAATTCAGAAAATACAACTTGTTCAATTCAATATGGCCATGCTATTTTGATTGAAATTTAACAGGAGTTTTTTTATGGTTAAGCAAATTAGTTTCAGGATAATTGTTGGGATTATATTCATTTCAATCAGCTATACAAATATTGGTTGTGTGGCAAGTTCCAATAACATCTCAAAAGATAATTCATATATCCTGTGTGAAGATCCTCGACCGGAGTTCTGTACCCTGGAATATGTTCCTGTTTGTGGCAAATTGATTAATGGTAATCTAAAAACATATAGTAATGGTTGCAGTGCTTGCTCGGATAAAAAAGTTATAGGATACAAACTTGGATCATGTCAGTAGATTGTTAAAAAAGCATTTTTAATTTAAAAGCTATTGATCAGGATGAATATGGGTGCTTTTGGGGCTAAGATTGAAAACGTTTTAAACAATAAATTTCAAAGCATTTTTTAATCCTGTGGGACGATTGTCTGGATAGTAAATTTCTGCTATGTATGCATAGCTTGTTGTAACATGGTTTTAAGCACACTGTTTCCGCTGCATTCTTTTAAAAATTTTGTTTTGGAAGATTAGTAGACAACTTAACTCTAATGCACAAACCAGATATAGGAGGCAATAGATGTCAACTCGACAAAATGAAACCGTATTGTATCATCGACAAAATGATATCGGAATTATCACCCTTAACCGCCCCCATCGCCTCAATGCAATTAATCTTGAGTTGCTCAGAGGGTTTATGGAACAGCTTAAAAGGGCAAAACTGGATACAAAAGCCCGGGTAATTATTCTAACAGGAGAGGGGAAAGCTTTTTGTGCAGGCGAAGATCTAAAAGAGACGGCTTCCGGCAAAAATATTGAACAATGGATGGAGGAGGCACAAAGACTCCAGGATGTCCAGCGTATGACCATGAAACTTGACAAACCCATTATTGCGGCAATAAATGGATATGCTCTGGGCGGGGGTTGCGAGTTCGCCATGGGATGTGATATCCGGATTGGTTCAGAAACTGCTGTGTTGGGATTTCCGGAAACTACGGTGGGTATGACCGTTACCAATGCCGGGACAAAAATATTACCCCATCTTGTGGGACTGGGCAAAGCAAAGGAACTGGTATTAACCGGTGATTTCATTGATGCCTTGGAAGCACAAAGAATCGGCCTTATCAATAAGGTGGTATTACCTGAAAATCTTATGACAGAATCAATGGCCATGGCCAGAAAAATTGCAAGTCGTTCTCCTCTTGCCACCAGGCTGTCAAGAACTGCGCTTGATCAAGGCATGGAGGCCAGCTTTGATCAAATCATGGAGCTTGAAAAGAGTCATCTGCTCATTTGCGTTCAAAACGGGACAGAATTTGTGGAAAAGCGGCTCAGGGAGATGAACGAAAACTAATAGGGCAGTTTTAAAATTTTGTATAAATTCCAGGAGTAAAAATGGAACAGGCAATGTTTAATCCGGATATGGAATCCATATCTGCACAAGATCAGAAAAAAATGGAGAAATCCCTTCTTCTCAAACAAATAGAGTATGTCTATGAACACAGCAAAATGTACAAAGATAAATTTGCAAAGGCCGGCATTACAAAAGATAGAATAAAGGATGTAGAAGATCTTGCACTTCTCCCCTTTACAACCAAAAAAGAGTTGCGAGATTCCCAGAAAAAACTTAAGCCCTTTGGTGACTTTCTGGCCACTCCTTCTGCAAAAGTCAACAGAGTTCACA
>CAXMTQ010000259.1:3019-3431 GCA_964196205.1 uncultured Desulfobacula sp. | reverse complement strand
AGCAAACAACGGAGTTGAGGAAGACACGGAAGACTGGTGGCAGGCCACGGTCACTGCAGCCAAAAGACTTTTATCCAAAAAGCTTGTCCCCATAAATGATATTATAGCCATTAGCTGTACAAGCCAATGGTCCGGAACCGTTGCCGTGGATAAAAACGGTAACCATCTTATGAATGCCATAACCTGGATGGATGCAAGGGGGGCAAAACATGTACAAAAGATCACCAATGGCCTGATAAAACTTGAAGGGTATGGAATTTTAAAGCTTTATAAATGGATTAAACTTACAGGCGGAGTCCCTTTGAGATCCGGAAAGGACCCCATTGCCCATATCCTTTTTATCAAAAACATATTTCCTGATATTTATAAAAAAACCTATAAATTTTTAGAACCAAAGGATTATTTAAACCTG
>CAXMTQ010000259.1:0-3009 GCA_964196205.1 uncultured Desulfobacula sp. | reverse complement strand
ATATTCATTATAATGATGATTTGATAAAAATGGCTGGTATTGAAAAGGAAAAATTGCCTGAATTAAAACAGGCAACGGACATTATAGGCCCTGTAAAAAAAGATATTGCAAGAGAACTTGGTCTTAAAGAATCCACTTGTGTGATCATGGGAACCCCTGATATCCATTCTGCTGCAATAGGGTCTGGAGCCATTGATGATTTTGCAGGCCACCTTTATGTGGGGACTTCAGGATGGCTTTTGTGCCACCTTCCTTATAAAAAAACAGATCTGTTCCATAATATGGGGGCTCTTCCTTCGGCCATTCCGGGGAAATATCTATTGATAAATGAACAGGATATTGCAGGAGAATCTCTTAATTTTTTACGGGATAATATTATCTATCCGGATGATGAACTTACACCTGAAACAAAAATCAAGGATGTTCACGAAGCCTTTAACACTATGGCCAAAAAAATACCTCCCGGATGCGACAACCTTATTTTTACACCATGGTTAAACGGAGAAAGATCCCCGGTTGATGACAGCAGCATAAGAGCAGGTTTTAACAACATGTCTTTAAACACAACACGGTCCCACATGGTTAGGGCTGTATTTGAAGGTGTGGCCTTTAATGCAAAATGGCTGCTCAAGTACGTTGAAAAATTAATCAAAAAGAAGATGAACCATATCAACATAATAGGTGGTGGTGCCAAGTCTGATCTCTGGTGCCAGATTCATGCCGATATCATGAATAGAACAATACGAAGGGTCAAGGACCCCATACTTGCCAATGTAAGAGGGGCAGGCCTGCTGGGATCTGTTGCCCTGGGTTTTATCACCTTTGATGAAATCAATAAAAAAACCGAGTATGACGGCATTTTCAAACCCAATCCGGAAAACAGAAAACTCTATAAAAAAATGTTCAAGCAATACCAGGCAATTTATAAACACAATAAAAAAATACATAAAAGGTTAAACAGGTAAAAATGATAGAAAAACTATTCAATCTGATACCAAGGGGACTTGCAGGGTTTATAGAAAAACACTTAAAAAAAATCCCTTATGTGAAAAATAAAATCGATAAAGAAATAAATGGATTTATGAAGGACCTTGAAACATCTTTAAAACCCTATAAAGAAACTTTTAAAACCCATACTCATATTCCTGAAACACCACTTGAAAAAGAAGATATCCTTGGGCAGATCCTTGAAATGAACACCAAAGAAGAAGATAAATGGAAACATGGATATGTCTCCGGAGCAGTATATCACGGAGACCGGGATCATATAGAATTTTTAAACAAAGTTTATGCCATGACTTCCCAGAGTAATCCATTGCACTCGGATCTGTGGCCCAGTGCTTCCAAGTTTGAAGCAGAAATAATTGCAATGACTGCCTCAATGCTGTCGTCAAAAAAAACCGATGACCCGATCTGCGGAACCATCACATCCGGCGGAACAGAAAGCATTCTTCTTGCCATGAAAACCTATCGGGATTTTGCAAAGGCTAAGAAAAATATCAAAAACCCGGAGCTTATCGTGCCTGTTACTGCCCATGCCGCGTTTGACAAAGCCTGCCAGTATTTTAATATCAAAATGCGTCATATCCCGGTGAATGAATACTTCCAGGCAGATATTGATTCTGTAAAAAAAGCTGTCAACAAAAATACCATTGCCATTATCGGGTCTGCTCCTTCCTTTCCCCATGGCACGATTGACCCAATAGAGGAACTGTCCAATATTGCCCTGGAGCATAATATTGGTTTTCACACCGATGCATGCCTTGGTGGCTTTGTGCTGCCCTTTGCTGAAAAACTGGGATTTGATGTGCCAATATTTGATTTCAGGCTCAAAGGTGTAACATCCATGTCCGCTGACACCCATAAATACGGATACGCAGCCAAGGGCACCTCTGTTGTCATGTACCGAGGTCAGGAACTTAGACATTTTCAATACTATACTGTCACGGACTGGCCAGGAGGTCTTTATTTTTCTCCTACATTTGCAGGAAGCAGACCCGGAGCATTGAGCGCTGCCTGCTGGGCATCTCTTTTGTCCATTGGGGAAGATGGATACCTTGATGCCACCAAAAAAATAATGGATACTGCACATATTATCAAACAGGGAATCAAGGATATCCCTGAGCTATATATCCTTGGAAAACCCCTCTGGGTAATTGCTTTTGGCTCTGATAAGCTAAATATTTATAGGGTACTTGATGAAATGACCCGGAAAGGCTGGAGCCTCAATGGCCTTCACAAACCTTCCTGTGTCCACATAGCACTGACACTGCGCCATACCCGGGATGGGGTCTGTCAAAAATTCATTGAAGATTTAAAAAATTCAGTTGAAATAGTTAGAACTACTGCTGACAATAAAAAAGGCATGGCCCCTGTATACGGAATGGCTGCAAGTCTTCCTGCCAAAGGAATTGTCAGTGATATTTTAAAAAAGTATCTGGATACCTATTATAAGGCCTGATAAAAAAGGTTATTCAAAATCCATTTTTCTGTAAAGTATAACTTTTTTTATTTCGTCTTGGAAAGATTTAATAAGGCTCGTTTTTAAATTATAGCCCTATATGAGTAAACAGCAATCTATTCTTCGCCGCAATTTTTAAATTTGGCTATCTAAAAGTAACCTTTCCTCCTAAAAGCGGACACAGAGTTCAGCTGTTTTTTGGACAAAATATTCTTATTTACCGGATAGTAATAAAGTGACTATATTGTCTATCATTATGGGGTGAAAAAATTTGATTCTATCCCCATGATTTAATCTTCCAGTGCTCAGTATTAGGCTCACCTAACAGTTAAACATACTTGCATCTGTTTGCAGTATCTTTCAACAAAATTTTGATAAAGTATATTTTTGGTATCATGGAGTATTCCAGCTTCGGAATACTCCACCTTAGGATAATTATCATTGAGTGTTGAGTTTTGAATTTCAGTTCACTTGAATGTAGATTTATTCTAAAAAGTGGCTTAACCTCGTTTCCAATTTTTTGGGGTAGGATCACTCAGGGCATATGC
>CAXMTQ010000258.1:0-3452 GCA_964196205.1 uncultured Desulfobacula sp. | reverse complement strand
AAATAGAGTTGTATCTTTTTGACCATAAAATTCTTTAAGATGGGAAAATTCTTCAGGATAGGCAATTTTCTTTGATTTGTTTGTGGCAAGGGCATCAAGGATTTCAACACTGAATCCTGCTTCTTGAATAGATGCAGCAATAGATGCAAGCCCATAAGGAATTGTTCGTTTTTGTGTTAAATAGAAATCTTCAATGGGTGGTTGAACCAGAATAACCTTGGAGGGATTAAAAGGTTTCATGCTATTCAACTTTTGGAAATTTTGCTATTAATACAAGAGTTGCAAGGGGCAAGAAAGCTGAATAAAAAAGAGTGTTTTCAAGGCCGTAAATATCGGCAAGTTTTCCAATAAAAGGAGAAAATGCTCCTCCAAGACCGTAGGCAAATCCCATCATAAGACTGGAAACCATTGATCTTGATTTTGGAGCTAATCGCTGTGCCATTACAACACCAAGGGGAAGAGAAGCTAATACTGCAAAACCGGCAAGAAAAGACCCAAGATAGATAAAATTTCCAGGAAGATAAAGATATAACAGCAGGGCAGGGGTCATGAAAGCGTGAGAGATAAAAAAGATTTTTTTAAAGTCTGTTCTGTCAGCAAAATATCCTGCAAGAAGACCACTGAAAGTACCGGCAAGAATAAAAAGAGAAACAATAAAACCGACAGATACAAGAGCGTGCCCCTGATCAGTCAGATAAATTGGCATAAAGGTCATGAAGGTCTGCCCTGTAACTGCCCTTAAAACCATTGTAAACCAGATTAAAAAAATAGGTTTATATACTTTACCAAGCGTCTCTTTTATGGAACCTATAAATCCGGATGTGACAAGTTTCTCACTGACAGGAACCGGTAGATATTTTATGCAGAAAATAAAGGCAATAGCGCCAATTATCATAGTATAAGGCATTTTTTCAAGGCCGAATTCTGACACATACCATGTAATGAACACAGGTCCGATGGCAAAGGCGAGGGTGCCCCCTGTATTGAAAATAGAGAGGCACAGTCCTGTTCGATTGCCGGCATATAGAGGTACCATTCCAGTGGTTGAAGGGTGAAACATGGAAGATCCAAAGGAGCCGAGACATAAAATAATTATCAAAATCCAGAAATTTGGTGCAACTCCTGAAAAAGGAATACAGAAAAAGAGAAGAAACACTCCAAGAAGAATAAAACTTCTTGTCTCATGCCGATCAGCAAAATAGCCTGTAACAGGCTGAACAATAAAAGAGATAAATCTAACCAGGCCGGTTATTAATCCCACCTGGGCAAGAGTTAAATCCAGTTTGTCAACAAAAGCCGGCAACAGTGGTGTAAAAAACGAGGAGTAAAAATCTCCTGTAAAATGAACCAGGGTTAATACAAAAATTATATTGTAGTTTGCCCGGGTTGTATCAGATTTGATCTGGGCCATATTCTCTCATTACATGTTCTGGCGCAAATTTTTAATTGTCTCTTTATAATTATCAGTGTTGAAAATTGCAGAGCCTGCAACAAATGATGTAGCACCTGCATCTGATACCAATTTTATGGTTTCTGAATTTATACCGCCATCCACCTGGATAATGGCATTGGAGTCTTTTTCCTTTAACAGCCTGGAAAGCTCTATGATTTTATCAATACTTGATTTAATAAATTTTTGTCCACCAAACCCGGGATTGACACTCATGATTAAGATAAAATCAAGCTCATCAATAACCCATTCAATGGATGAAACCGGTGTTGCAGGGTTCAATGCAACTCCTGCTTTAATATTAAAACTTTTAATAAACTGAAGGCTCCTGTGAAGGTGGGTACAGGCCTCTTGATGAACTGAGATGTAGTTTGCCCCTGCCTTTACAAATTCAGGGATGATGGAATCAGGTGTTTCTATCATCAAATGAACATCAAGGATAAGGTTTGATGCCTTGGAGCAGGCATCAACTATAATGGGTCCATAGGTTATGTTTGGAACAAATTGTCCATCCATGACATCAATGTGTACCCAGTCTGCTCCAGCTTTTTCAATATCAATCAGTTCCTGGCCAAGTTTTGTAAAATCAGCTGATAAAATTGAAGGGGCTATTATTCCCATTGTAAATCTCCTGTAATTATGTCTTCCTCATTAATCTTGCCGCAAAAAAACCATCCATACTGTTTATATGGGGGTATGTTTTTAAAAATCCCTCTTGAGTAATAAATTGTTCATATCTATCAGATTTAAAATTTTTATCAATTGAAAAATCTGTTCTTTTTTCTAAAAATGTATCAATAACATTTTCATTCTCTTCTTTTTCACAAGAACATACTGCATAGACAAGAAGTCCTCCTGGTTTTACAAGATTTGCTGCAGCATTAAGCATCTTTTTTTGTTTTGCTCCCAGTCTTATAATATCATTTTTTGATCGTTTCCATTTTGTATCAGGGTTACGGCGTAATACTCCAAACCCTGTGCATGGTGCATCAATAAGCACACGATCAAAGTAGGAATCAAAATCTTTTATAGTGGTCTTTAAGATATTTATGGCTTTGGTCATTACAATATCAATACCCAGTTTTTGCATATCTCTTTTAAGGGATTCAAGTTTTTTTTCTCCAGTATCAACCGCAACAATCACACCTCTGTTTTCCATGACCTGGGCAACATGACCGGTTTTTCCTCCAAAACCTGCACAGGCATCAAGAATTTTTTCCCCTGGTTTGGGCCCAAGAAAATGTGTGATAATCTGGGCTGCCTCATCCTGGACTTGAAAAAGGCCTTGTTTAAATTCCCCAAGTTCATGGATCGGTACATCCGGACTGCTGAAACTTAACCCTTCTTGAGCATAATCGGTTTTTTGAATACTCTTTACTTTTAAAGAGAGTTTTTGGAGTAGATCCTGCCTCTTAGTTTTTAACGTATTGGTTCTAATCGTTATATAAGGGATAGTATTAATCTGGCTTCCAAGCTTTTGTGTACTTTCAAATCCAAAGACCCTTATCCATTTTTTGGACAGCCACAGGGGCAGAGAATATTTTATTGATATAAATTTGGATGGGTTCTTATTTGAATCTGGCAGAGAAATCTTTGTATAGTTTGTGGAAGCTTTCCTTAACACAGCATTAATAAATCCAGCTTTTTTTCTGCCTGCCAGCTTTTTTGCAATATCAACCGATGTATTAATAGCTGCAAAAACAGGAATTCTGTCCATGTATATAATTTGGAAAAGAGCTATTCTCAATATATATAAAAGATTTATACTGATTATTTTTAGATCAATATTGGAAAACTCATCAATGATCCAGTCAATTGCTTCTCTTTGGCGGAGAACACCAAATATTAATGCATTACAAAGTTTTTTATCTTTTGGATCAAGCAGAGAAATCTCTTTAGAATAAGTTTCCAAAGCAGCGTCAAGGGTGTTGGAAGCTTTGTGCCAGAAAAGCAGAACATTTAATGCTATATGCCGGGGATCTTGAATCATTCAGCACTGAAT
>CAXMTQ010000257.1:0-3463 GCA_964196205.1 uncultured Desulfobacula sp. | reverse complement strand
CCAAAATTAATATTCATTGTTTTTATATTTTTAATGTTAGTTAAATCTCTCGGTACGTTAGGTTTCCAAATTTGGAATATACTTCTATTCAATTAGTTTAATTGTTTCATATAAATACGATCAAATTAAATAAAGAGGATATAAATATAATGAAAACTATTGTTCTTGGAGGAGGGCTTGTTGGTGCTCCCATGGCACTTGACCTGGCAGAGGATAAGGGTATAAATGTCACTGTTGCAGATATCAGCGATGATATCTTAAAAAAATTTAAAACCCATACTGAAATTAAAACCATTAAACAGAACCTTTCAGACAGACAGGGTTTAAAGGAAATGATTTCCAGCTTTGATATGGTTATCAATGCAGTTCCGGGATTTATGGGATATAAAACCCTGGAAACCATTATTAAAGCCGGCAAAAATGTAGTGGATATTGCATTTTTCCCGGAAGATGCACTTACTCTTGATGCCCTTGCAAAAAAACATGATGTTACAGCTGTTGTGGATTGTGGTGTGGCTCCTGGCATGAGTAACATGCTGACAGGCTATGCTGATCATTTACTGGACAAAACCCGGAGTGCTGTAATATATGTTGGTGGACTGCCCGAAGTAAGAATACAGCCCTGGGAATACAAGGCGGTTTTTTCACCCATTGATGTTATTGAAGAGTATATAAGACCTGCCTTTTATGTTGAAAAGGGCCGGGTGGTTGAAAAACCGGCTTTAAGTGAACCTGAACTTATTGATTTTCCAGAACTTGGAACCCTTGAAGTATTTAATACAGATGGCTTGCGATCTTTGATAAAAAACCTTGATATCCCGGATATGAAAGAAAAAACCATGCGATATCCAGGGCATATTGAAAAAATACTCTTTTTAAAAAAAGCTGGATTTTTCAATGAAGAACCTGTCAGGATTGGTAGTAAAATGGTCAGGCCCATAGATATGACAGCAAAACTTCTGTTTCCTCAGTGGAAACTTGAACCCGGTGAAAAAGATATCACTATTATGCAGATCATTGTTCAAGGTGAAAAAGATGGAAAAAAAAGAGAATACAGATGGGATCTTCTGGATAGATATGATTCTAAAACAAAAACCCACTCCATGGCAAGAACAACTGGTTATACTGCTACTACTGTATTAAGATTGCTCAAGAAAGGGCTTTTCGACCAAAAAGGAATCATTACACCGGAAATAATAGGAAAAGATGAGACCTGTGTGAAATTTGTTCTTGAAAATTTAAAGCAGAAGAATATTGTTTATAAGCAGACCATTACTGATCTGTAATAAAAAACCCTGCGCACAGACATTTCTGTGTGCAGGGTTTAATTAACCGACTGCAAACTCATATTTGAATATAAACTTGCCTATTTGTTTTCTACTATGAGTGCCATCCCCTGACCACCACCGATACAAAGTGTTGCCAATCCATATCTTAAATTTCTTGCTTTCAGTTCATACAAGAGCTTTGTAACAATAACACCACCGGATGCAGAGACAGGATGACCCAATGCAATGGCGCCGCCATTTACATTTACCTTATCCATATCCATATTTAATTCACGGGCAGATGCAAGTGTCTGGGAAGCAAATGCTTCATTCAATTCAATCAGATCCATATCATCAATGGTCAAACCTGCTTTTTCAAGAGCCATCTTTGTAGCTGGAATCGGGCCGATTCCCATATAAGCAGGATCAACCCCTGCTGAAGCATAGGATACAATGGATGCCATTGGATCAATACCAAGTTCATCTGCTTTATCTTTTGACATTACAACAAGTGCTGATGCGCCGTCATTCATACCTGATGAAGTTCCGGCTGTAACAGATCCGCCCTTTCTAAAAGGTGGTTTTAATTTTTCAAGACTCTCTTTGGTGGTACCGAATCTTGGATGTTCATCTGTATCAAATATTATGGGATCACCTTTCCTCTGTGGGATTTCAACAGGAACGATCTGCTCTTTAAATTTTCCTTCCTTAATTGCAGCTTCAGTTAGCTGCTGACTTCTAAGGCCGTATGCATCCTGATCTTCTCTGGAAACATTGTATTTTTCAGCAACATTTTCAGCAGTTTCACCCATTGTATTGCCACTTAAGGGATCAAAAAGGATCAATTGATCCTGAAGTTGTCCATGCCCGAGACGATAGCCCCATCTGGCTTTTTTTAGCATAAATGTGGCATTACTCATACTCTCCATACCACCTGCCACAATAATATCAGCATCCCCGGATTTAATCACCTGTGCTGCAAGGGTAATTGCCTTGATACTGCCGGCACAAGCCTTGCTTATGGTGAATTGGGGTTTTTCCTGTGGGATTCCTGCCTTAACTGACACAACACGGGCTGAATTAATGGGAAGGTCACCGGTTCTATATCCTGAAGCATAGATAACTTCATCAATCTGATCACCGGTTAACCCGGCTCTTTTAATAACTTCTTTAATAGGAATGGGACCAAAATCAATATCACTCAGTGCTGCAAGTGTTCCGCCAAATTTGCCAACTGCTGTCCTGCATGCAGCGGCTATAACCACTTCTTTCATGTTTCCTCCTGAAAATTTATTTTGATTGCAATAAAACTTTGATATAGCTTTAATATAGCTGTATTATAAATACTTAAAAGTGTCAACTAAAACCTTTCTGGAGTTGATATTTACCCTTGACAAAATTTCCTGCACAATAGGATAATACCAGCCATGGAAACCGTATGGATCATAGGTGCCGGCCGGTTCGGCAGACTGGCTGTAAAAAGATTGCAGAAAAATTTTCACCTGGTAATTATTGATATTGATAAAAACCGACTGAATGCAATAGAAGGTTCCAATATAACCCTGGAACAAGGCAATGGAATAGACTACCTTACTGACAATCTTCGCCAAAAAACAATGGTTGACTGGATCATCCCTACACTTCCTGTTCACCTGGCATGGGAATGGAGTCAAAAAAAAATTGGGACACACTCTCTCACACCCCAGATAATTCCAGATGAAATTGATTCCCTGCTGCCCCATCCCGTGAGAGGGAATCAATCCCAGATTTATGTAAGCCATGCTGATTTTATCTGTCCGGACAACTGCATTGAACCTGACCATTTATGCACTTATACAAAAAAACCTCGGAAAAAAGATATGTACCTGTTGCTTGAGTCCCTCTCTTTCAGAGGATACCAACCCCTGGTGATAAAAAGCCGGCAGCTTGCACCCGGAATCGGCGGATACCGGCCGACAGATCTTTTTAATCTGTTAGACAAGATAGAACAAATAAAAGGAGAGCTTCTTATCTGCACTGCCTGCCGTTGCCACGGAGTGATAACAGGTGCAGCACACCAATAGATAAAAAAAATTGAAAGCTAAAATCTTTCAATGAGCTTATTGATTAAGAATGTACTTTCACGCATGGCCTGTTCACCAAAAGGACCGAACCATTCAGATACTTTATTGAATTTTTCAACAAACAATTGTTTA
>CAXMTQ010000256.1:0-3462 GCA_964196205.1 uncultured Desulfobacula sp. | reverse complement strand
GTTGATATGTCTGTGATTCATGTTCATCTTGGCTCCGGCGGCAAAACCATCGACCCGTATGTCAACTATGTAAAGAAAATCCTGCCTCTGGTGGAGGAGTTGCGCAGCAAGGGTTACGCCATTGACAATATTGATCTGGGCGGCGGTTACGGAGCTGATTACGAAACAGCAACAGTTCCCTCTGCTGCTGATTATGCAGCAGGAGTTGTGCCGCTGTTGAAAGCTGCCAATTTGAAGCTGATTCTTGAACCGGGCAAAAGTATTATTGCCAATGCAGGGATCATGCTGACAACCACCCTGTTTAAAAAGTCAAGCGGCAACAAAACCTTTGTGATTGTTGATGCAGGCATGAATGACCTGATTCGTCCATGTTTGTATGAAGCATTTCATTTTATCTGGCCAACCAGGGTAGCTGCAAACCTGGTTCCTGAAAAACGCATCAATGGTTTGGAAATGGAAAACACAGAGAAGGTTGATGTGGTCGGTCCTATCTGCGAAGGTACAGACTATTTTGCAAAAAACAGGGAAATACCAAAGCTTGAGCGAGGTGACCTTGTGGCAGTTTTCAGCGTCGGTGCTTATGGTTATACCATGGCCAGCAATTACAATGCCCGCCCCATGTGCCCCGAAGTACTGGTAGAAGGTGATCAGTTTCGAATCATCCGCAAACGCCAGACCTATGAGGACTTGATTAAGCTGGAAAAATAAAAACAGGATGTATTATATATTTTTTAATCAAAAGGATGTATTAAAACAAATATATGATGAGCATGCATGATACAGGCAGCTCTTTTAATATTCAATTTGATTTTCACTTGGTAGAGTTGAAGAGAGGTAATTTATGTGTCCTGCGCGGAGTACAGGTGATTTGAAAAGGGGATTTATCATACCCATCGGAGGGGCTGAAGAAAAAGATGATAAGCCCGTTATACTGCAAAAGTTTTTTGATTTATGCGGCGGTCCCGCTGCAAATATTATTGTGATTCCCACAGCATCAAAACTGGGTCGGATTGGATCGCAGTATATGGAAATATTTGATGAACTTGGCGCAGCCCATGTTGATTATATTAAGGTTAAAAACCGTGATGACTGCAGCAGAACAACTATTTTAAACAAATTAGACAAGGCTACAGGTATATTTATCACAGGTGGTAATCAATTGCGGCTTTCCACGATTTTAGGGGGAACGGCAGTCGCAAAAAAACTGCGATATTTAAATGCACATGGTATCCACGTTGCCGGAACCTCGGCAGGAGCAGCCATTATCCCGGAACATATGATTGCAGGGGGCAACACAGGGCCTACGCCCTCTGAGTCGGGAGTTGTATTATCCCCTGGACTGGGTCTGACCAATGCAATAATGATTGATCAGCATTTTCGTGAGCGGGACAGGCTCGGCCGTCTCTTGACTGCACTGGCCTATAATCCCTTTGCCTGTGGTATGGGCATTGATGAAGATACTGCAGTTTTTATTGATCCTGATGATATGCTCGAAGTAGTAGGCAGTGGGGCAGTCACAGTGGTTGATCCGGGAGATCTTACATATTCATCCATTGGAGAGGCAAGGCATGGAGAAACCATCAGCCTGATTAATGCACGCCTGCACATTCTGACCAGTGGCAGCAAATACAATATAGCAACAAGGGAGCCTTTTATTGAATTAGAGAAAGAATAACAGCCATTGAACATCCAAAAGAGTGGGTGTTGAAAAATAGAAATAAAGGAGGAAAAATGGAGATTATTTCTACTAATGTTTATGTCGGTCCAAATTTATATGCACACTTTCCTGTGATCCGCCATGTTATCAACCTTGGGATTTTAGAGGAGTGGCCAACAGCAAAAATAGGCACAGATTTTATTGATGCCTTGATTTCAGCATTGCCTGGACTGCAGGAGCATGGCTGTTCCTATGGCGAACCAGGTGGCTTTATTCGCCGCATGCGTGAGAATGAAGGCACATGGATGGGTCATGTATTAGAGCATGTGACAATTGAATTACAGAATGTAGCCGGATCAAATGTCACCTTTGGCAAAACCCGTTCCACAGACAATGCTGGTGAATATAATCTAATTTTTCAATACAAACAGCGGGATGTGGGACTTCGGGCATGCAGGCTGGCACGTTACCTGGTGCTGCATCTGCTGCCTGACACCCTGAAAGCTCAATTGGATGAAGATCTGGACCCGGATTTTGATTTTGAGGAAGAAAAACATGATTTTGTCCGTTTTGCCCAGCACAGGGAATTTGGTCCCAGCACTCAGTCCCTTGTAGATGCGGCAAAAGAACGGGATATTCCCTGGCTTAGGCTCAATGAATACAGCCTGGTACAATTTGGCCACGGCATGTATCAAAAGCGGATACAGGCAACTATTACCGGAGAAACCCGTCATATTGCGGTGGAAATAGCCTGTGACAAGGAAGATACCCATAATCTGCTTAATGATCTGGGTCTGCCGGTTCCGCTGCAGGATCTGGTTTATAGTGAAAAGGCAGCTCAAAAAGCAGCATCCTGCATTGAGTATCCCGTGGTTGTAAAACCCCTTGATGCAAATCACGGCCGCGGGGTCAGTATTGATTTAAAAGATGCAGAGCAGATTGCCAAAGCCTTTGCTTATGCCAGAGAGCACGGTAAAAGCAGAGGTGTCATTGTGGAGAACTATATAACCGGTTTTGACCATCGTATTCTGGTTATTGATGGGAAACTGGTTGCTGTTGCAAAGCGGATCCCGGGACATGTAAAGGGAGATGGTTTAAAGACCATTGAAGACCTGGTTAAAGAGACAAACAAAGATCCACGCCGAGGCATCGGCCATGAAAAAGTATTGACAATGCTGGAGTTTGACACGGCTGCAGAAGAACATCTGGCTGCAAAGGAATATACCCGCCAGACCGTATTGGCAAAGGATGAAATTCTTTACCTTCGTTCCACTGCAAATTTATCAACGGGCGGTACTTCCATAGACATGACAGATATGATTCATCCGGACAACCGTGATATGGCAGTCCGTGCAGTAAATGCAATTGGTCTTGATGTTGCTGGTGTTGATTTCCTTACTGATGACATTTCAAAATCCTACAAAGAGATTGGCGGCGGAATTGTTGAAGTAAACGCTGCACCTGGTTTTAGGATGCATGTGTCGCCCAGTGAAGGGCAGCCCAGGGATGTGGCCGGTGCTGTCATAGATATGCTGTTTCCCCCTGGACAGCCCAGCAGGATACCCATTGCCGGAATCACCGGCACAAATGGCAAAACAACCACAAGCCGCATGCTTGCACATATTATGAAAACAGCAGGACATACTGTGGGAATGACCTCCACCGACGGGGTTTACATTGACGGGCACCTGAGTGTTAAAGGGGATATGACCGGACCTGTTTCAGCACAAATGGTTTTGCGGGACCCCTCGGTAGACATTGCAGTGATTGAAACCGCACGGGGAGGACTGCTAAAACGCGGGTTG
>CAXMTQ010000255.1:0-3470 GCA_964196205.1 uncultured Desulfobacula sp. | reverse complement strand
GTTTGAGGTAAATCCTCCTCTCAAGGATTTAGCTCAAGAAACTCTGCGAACTCTGCGCCTCAAGTGATCCCGAGCTCGTCGAGGGAGAACGGGCGGTGAATCTTGAATAGTCTTATTTCATGCCCTTTGCTCTATGCTCTTTTTGCCCGAAACTCGTAACCCGAAACGCGTAACACGATATTTAAGGAGAAAAAAATGGCATTAACCGGTATACAGATATTTAAACTCCTTCCCAAAACAAATTGCAAGGAGTGCGGCGTTCCTACATGCCTCGCCTTTGCAATGAATCTTGCATCCGGGAAGGCAGAACTTGACGCTTGCCCCTATGTTTCCGACGAAGCAACAGAGCAGCTTGCTGAAGCATCTGCTCCTCCAATTCGTCCTGTTGCATTAGGAAAAGGTGTCAGGAAAACCACAGCAGGTGGAGAAACAGTTCTTTTCAGACATGAAAAAACGTTTTTCAACCCCACTGTTCTTGCTGCCACAGTCTCTTCAGACATAGATGCAGCAGAACTTGATAAAGCCCTTAAAGTTTATAATGCATTCCAGTATGAACGTGTAGGTCTTAATTTAAGACCTGAACTTCTTGCAGTTAAAGATGCTGGCAGCGGTGCTGATGCATTTGCTTTGGTTGCTGAAAAGATAGCCAAAGAGTCTGAATTCAACCTTGTTCTCATGACTGAAGATCTTGATGTAATGAAAGCTGGTGTTGAAAAAGCAGGCTTTAAACGTCCTCTTTTATATGCAGCAACTGCTGATAATGTTGACGACATGGGTGCCCTTGCAAAAGACAACGATCTTCCCCTTGCAGTAAAAGCTGATTCTGTTGATGCGCTTCAGGCTCTTACAGAAAAACTGACCGGCATGGGTCTGAAAGATCTTGTCCTTGATTCAGGTGCAAGAGAAATCAAACAGGCTCTTGAGGATCAGGTTGCCATGAGACGGGCAGCTCTTAAAGCTTCCAACAAAGCCCTTGGTTTTCCAACAATTACTTTTCCAAGTGAAATGGCTTCCAATCTTGATATGGAAACCCTTATTGCTGGAATGTTTGTTGCTAAATACGGTGGAATTGTTGTTATGTCTGATTTTACATCAGAATCACTTTTTCCGCTGTTGCTTGAAAGACTCAATATCTTTACAGATCCACAAAGAACTATGACAGTAACTGAAGGTATTTTTGAGATTGGTAATCCTGATGAGAATTCTCCAGTGCTTGTTACAACAAACTTTGCATTGACCTATTTTATTGTTTCCGGTGAAATTGAAGCAAGTAAAGTACCTGCATGGCTGCTGATCAAAGACTCTGAAGGTCTTTCTGTTCTTACTGCCTGGGCTGCCGGCAAATTTGGCGGTGATGATGTAGGATTGTTTGTTAAAAAGAGTGGAATAATGGATAAGGTAAAACATACTGAACTTATTATTCCAGGTTATGCTGCTGCTATTGCAGGCGATGTTGAAGAGGAACTTCCAGGATGGACTATTACAGTTGGTCCAAGGGAAGCGGCTCATCTGGCAGCATTTCTTAAAACCAAACAATAATAGACACTTAAAAAGCCAGGGTAAGGGTAGCTTAAAATCCCAGCCCTGGTTTATAAATTAAACATATTAATTTAAAGGAAGAAAACATGATACTTTTTGGTGAAAGTCTGAATGTCATTTCCACAATTATTGGAAAAGAGTTCAAAGAAGCAGATCCAGCCAAACGTAATCCTGAACCCATCCAAAAAGAGGTTGTAAAGCAGAAAGAACTTGGCATGGATTACATTGATATTAACCTTGGACCTGCAAAAAAATTTGGAACAGAATTAATGCCTTGGGTTGTAAATGTTGTCCAGGAAGCAGTTCCAGGAATGCCTCTGCTTCTTGATTCATCAAACATTGATGCCATTGAAGCAGGACTCAAAGTATGCAAACCTGCTGATCAGCCTCATATTATCAATTCCATTATGGCAAGAACTGAAAGATATGAAAAAATGGTTCCAATGGCTGTGGAACACGATGCTGACTTTGTTGCTCTGCTGTGGGGCCCCGATGGTCTCCCAAGAGACGAAAATGAAAGAGCAGAACTTGCTGTTGAACTTCTTTATTTTGCCAATGAAGCAGGTATTGCCAATGAAAGAATCTGGGTGGATGGGCTTGTAACTCCAGTTAATATCCAGCAACAGCAGTTAATGAGTCTTCTCAATTTCCAGATGATGCTTGATGACATTGCACCTGGTGTAAAATCCACCTGTGGCCTTTCAAACATCTCCAATGGCCCTCCAGAACATCTTCGCGGTATCCTGAACCAGACTTACATGGTCATGCTGGAAAAATATGGTATGAAATCTGTTATTGCTGATCCTCTTGATAAACAGCAGACCAGTATTGCAAAAGGGGAAAGACAAGATATTGTTGACCTTATTTACGGCATGATGGACGGTGATCAACCAGATATTGCAAGCCTTGACAAGGAAATGCAGGACTATGCAAAAACCGATAGAGTTATTATGGGCGAAACCCTCTATTCTGATTCATGGCTTGAGATTTAATACAATATAAATTTTTACTTTAAAAGCCTCTGGTTCAAAAACCAGGGGCTTTTTTAATTTAAGTTTATACTTTATTTTTTATGAATCTGTCTTATCTTTGATAAAACATAATATTAAAGGATTGAAACCATTGGAAGATCAGATTGAAAATATTAAAATAGACGAGAACTGGTATTACATTATCATCCAGAATCCTGGTGAATCTACTGAGCAGTTTGTTGGCTTCAGTGATGAAAAGACCAAAGAAAAATTCATCCCGGCATTTAAAACAAAAGAACAGGCAAAAACATGCTTTGCTCTGATGCCAAAGGACCTTTTCAATGGAAAATATGCGACACAGGCCGTGATTGAAGACGACATTCTGGCTGTTGCAAAAGAAAACAGACATAAAATTTATCTTTTAGATGAAAAAGGCACTATTTTAGATTATCTGAATTAATTTTTAGGAGCTTGAATCTTGAGTTTAAAACTTGCAGTAGGCGGCAAAGGCGGTGTAGGGAAAACCACTATTACATCTTTAATTGCAAGAGCAATTGCCGCGCAAAATAAAGGAACAAAAGTCATTGCCATTGATGCAGACCCTGTTGCCAATCTTGCTGCTGGTCTTGGTATTGATGAATCACAACCCATCACCCCTGTTTCAGAGCTGTCTGATCTAATAGCAGAAAGAACAGGAGCAAAACCTGGCACCATGGGCGGTTTTTTTACCCTGAACCCAAAGGTGGACGATATCCCGGATCGCTTTTCCATTGAAAAGGATGGGGTAAAACTTCTTGTCATGGGAACAGTTCAACAGGGAGGTTCAGGATGTATATGTCCTGAAGCAACTATTTTAAAAGCCTTAATGAATCACCTTGTCCTGGCCAGAAATGAAATCGTGGTTATGGATATGGAAGCAGGCGTTGAACACTTGGGCAGAGCAACATCCGCGTCTGTGGA
>CAXMTQ010000254.1:0-3470 GCA_964196205.1 uncultured Desulfobacula sp. | reverse complement strand
GATGAAAACAAAACTGGGTGCACTTTTAAGAACAATCAGAAATTCAAGGCATCTTACAATTAAAGAGGTTACTACAAAGGCGGGTGTCAGCTCCAGTTTGCTGTCACAAATAGAGAGAAATCGAATATCACCATCTCTTGATACTCTGCTGCAGATTCTTGAGGTTTATGGAGTTTCACCTAATAAATTTTTTAAGGATTATAAAACCAGTGCAAAGGTTGAGATTGTCAAAAAAGGAGATCGGAAAATTTATCAGCGAAAAGGCTTTAAATATGAAAAGCTCTGCGGTGACACTCAAAACAGAGGAAACCATTCTTTTAATGCTTTTTTTCTTGAGCTTGCACCAGGGCAAAAGCGTGGTGAAACAGAGGATGGACATCTTGGCCGTGAACTTGGGATAGTTGTTCAAGGTTCAGCCCAGCTTTTATATGGAGAAGAGACATATGAAATCCATAAAGGTGATTCAGTCTCATTTTTTTCACAGATTCCCCATATGATTGAAAATATATCTGATAAAATATTTCAGGCATACTGGGTGGTGACACCGGCAGACGGAGAAGACTATTTTGGAGAAAGTAATGGGAAAAACCATAGCTCAGAAAATATTTAAGGCTCATTTAAAGGATAAGCCTTGTGAAGATGTTAATGTATTAAATATAGACAGGGTCTTTTGTCATGAGATTACAACTCCGACAGCCATACAGGATCTTGTAATTCGTGGTAAGGACCGTGTATTTGATCCAGATAAAATAAAAGCTGTGATTGATCATGTAACCCCTGCCAAGGATTCCAAAACTGCCATGCAGGGTAAAATCATGCGAGAGTGGGCAAAGCGACATCATATCAAAGATTTTTTTGATATTGGCCAAAATGGTGTGTGTCATGCTCTGTTTCCCGAGAAAGGCTTTGTTCTTCCCGGATTTACAATTATCATGGGTGATTCTCATACTTGTACCCATGGGGCTTTTGGGGCTTTTGCCGCAGGTGTCGGAACAACAGACCTTGAAGTTGGTATTTTAAAGGGAGTATGCACCTTTAAAACCCCTGAAACATATAAGATTGAGATTGTCGGCACCCTTCAGCCTGGAGTGTATGCCAAAGATATTATTCTTGAGGTGATCAGACAGCTCGGGGTCAATGGAGCCACCAATATGGTTATTGAATTCACAGGCAATATTGTGGATGCAATGACCATGGATCAGAGAATGACCCTTGCCAACATGGCAGTAGAAGCTGGTGCCACCAGTGGGATATGCCTTCCTGATAAGACAACAGTTGAATATCTCTGGGAATTTATCAAAGAGGATTATTCAAGCAAAGTCCAGGCTCTTGAAACGTTTTCAAAATATAGATCAGATGATGATGCACTCTATGCAAAAACCAAAACAGTTGATGTCACAACTCTTGAACCTTTAACAACCTTTGGATTTAAACCTGATAATGTAAAACCGATATCAGAAATGAAAGGAACAAAGATTGATCAGGTTTATATTGGTTCCTGTACCAATGGGCGGCTTGAAGATTTGCAGATTGCTGCAAAAATTCTTAAAGGCCATGTCATTGCCGGAAGTGTCAGAGGGATAGTCTCTCCTGCGACGCCAAAAATATTTTCCCAGGCTTTGGAACAAGGCATTATCCAAACTTTTATGGAGTCTGGTTTTTGTGTGACAAATCCAACATGCGGTGCCTGCCTTGGTATGAGCAATGGTGTTCTTGCCAAAGGAGAGGTGGCAGCTTCCACAACAAACCGCAATTTTAACGGCCGCATGGGTAAAGGAGGAATGGTTCATTTGATGAGCCCTGCCAGTGCTGCAGCCAGTGCCATTAAAGGGGAAATTTCAAATGAAAGAATTTAAAGGAAGTGTACTATTTCTTGACCGCTCTGATATAAATACCGATGAAATAATTCCAGCCAGATATTTAACTGAAATTGAGAAATCAGCACTGCAGCCTCATCTGCTTGAAGACTTAAAGCTTGAAGGTTTTAATCCAGCAATTGATATTAAAGGGAAATCTGTCATTGTTACAAGAGGAAATTTCGGGTGCGGTTCATCAAGGGAGCATGCGCCATGGGCTCTTGAAACAAATAAAATTGATCTTGTGATAGCTTCCGGTTTTGCAAGGATATTCAGGCAGAATATGTTTAATTGCGGTATGCTTGCCATTGAGCTTTCAAAAGAGATCATTAATGATATTTTTGACAAATTTTCACAAATTGACACTTTGATTTCAGTGGATGTTAATACAGATGAACTCATAATTGAGGCAGCAGTTCAAACTCAAACGATTAAATTTCAGATTTCAAAATTTGATAAAGATCTAATTCAGAGCGGAGGCTGGGTAAACTACGCAGACAAGCATTATTAAAGAGTGTTACCTGAAAACCGATAATTTTTCCGATTAAATGTTGTATGAGTTATCTTCCACCACTCCATTTCAGGCGGGTTTTTAAAATTTTATAATAGGACTGGTTTTCAAAAGATATCATACTAATATCATTTTTACTTTTTTTGATAAAAATCTTATCTCCCGGATCCATTTCAAAGCCTTCCTGGCCATCAAGGGTGAGGATCATATCTTCCGGACTGCCTTCCAACAGGATTTTAATTTTTGTTGAATCAGGAATAATCAAGGGTCTGTTTGTCAAAGTAAAAGGACATATGGGGGTCAGAATAATTGAAGCGACAGCAGGGTCAACTACAGGTCCTCCTGCTGCAAGGGAATAGGCTGTTGAACCTGTTGGCGTAGCAAAAATCAGACCATCTGCTCTATAGGTTGTTAAATAAGTTGAATCAAGATATACAGCACATGAAGCAAGGCGGGAGAGAGCAGATTTATTAATAACTGCATCATTTAAAACATCCACATCAATAATCTGTTCACTGTTGCGCATTACCTTTATTTCAAGGCGGGTTCTTTTCTGGATAAAGAATTTGCCATCAAGCAGCAGGTCTAACTCCTCATATAGATTCTCCTCAGTGGTTTCAGCAAGAAAACCGACTTCACCGAATTTAACACCCATCAAGGGTATCTGACGGTTTTCAATAAACCGGGCAGCACTCAAAAAAGTGCCGTCTCCACCAAGAACAATGATACACTCAAGATTTTTTGGGATATCTTTGCTTTTTGAATTCTGAATATCTATAACAGCACATTGGTTCCCGAGTCTTTTTTCAAGCTCCCGGGCTTTTTTTTCAGCCTTGTCATCATTTTTAACAACAATGCCTATTCTTTTTGTAACCATGTTTACAGGTGGTTCTCCTGTTAAGAATAAATGAATAATTTGTGTCTTACAAAATTTCCTTTAGGAATAGTTTTGTTCTGGCATGCTCAGGATTTACAAAGAAATGTTCAGGGGTTCCCTCTTCAACAATAGCTCCCTCATCCATAAAAATAACCCTGTTTCCAACTTCCTTTGCAAAGCCCATTTCATGTGTAACACAAACCATGGTCATACCTTCTTTGGCAAG
>CAXMTQ010000253.1:0-3484 GCA_964196205.1 uncultured Desulfobacula sp. | reverse complement strand
TATACGACCGAAAGCAAAATCATAATATTGAAATCTCCCATGAAGTCATACTGGAGAAATTATCCATCATTAATTATTTTTAGCATCTGCCAAACTATTTTTTCATACATTATTATAACAAGCTGATTCCAGTGTAAATTCGACAGAGGCAGGAGTGAAGGCGAGATTTTGACCGGGATGACCTGAAGGTAACGCATAAACAGCTGCAGAGGTACTGTGCAGCGAGCTGCTGTTTCACCTCTATCCAGATATCATTTTGTGGTCTCTTTACATGGTAGTTAAATATTGTTAAATATGTTTTTAATATTGTAAACTACTGAGGTTGGATATTATTCAAATATGATAAATCTGTGGATCAATATAATTACTGGTTGCATGGGAATTATAGTTTTCAAGAGTGCTGTATGAAATTTTTTTTCAGTGTTATAGGCATGGTCATGATCATAGAAGGGCTGCCGTATTTTGTCTCTCCTGCAAAGATGAAAAAGGTGGTGCATACAATTGTCAAGCTGGAAGATGCACATCTTAGAAAGTTCGGGTTTGTTTTAATGCTTGCAGGATTGTGTATTGTCTATTTTGCCATGGGTGGCGGTTGATGTTTCAACTCTCTGATTATGATTATGATCTGCCAGCTGGTAAAATTGCCCAGACACCCTGTATAAACAGGAGTGAATCAAAACTTTTATATCTGAATAAAAAAGATCAAAACCTTGCCCACCATCAATTCAAGGACCTTGCATTCCTTCTAAAAGAAGATGATCTTCTTGTAATTAATAACACCAGGGTTGTTCCGGCAAGATTTCTGGGTAGAAAAGAGACCGGCGGAAAAATTGAAGTTTTAATTATTGATTATGCAGCAGGAATGAGAAACCTTGAGGAAAATGGGTTTTTCCAGTGTGAATGTTTAATAAAGGCTTCAAAAAGTCCCCAAAAAGGCTCCATACTTCTATTGGATGGCAGGATTGAAGCCCAGGTTAAGGTAAGGGTTGAAAACACAAAAAGATATACGTCTGAGATTAAATTTTTAAACGGGAAAGAGTTTCCACAGTTTTTGCAGAAATATGGGAAAATTCCTCTGCCACCTTATATAAAAAGAGATGACACAGCTGATAATAAAAATGATAATAACGATTATCAGACTGTTTACGCATCAAAAAAAGGGGCGGTTGCAGCACCCACAGCAGGACTGCATTTTACACAATCTTTAATGGCTGATCTTGAAGAGAAGGGAATTGAAATTGCACAGATTACCCTTCATGTTGGATATGGCACATTTGTTCCTGTAAGAGTTAACGATATAAGAGATCACAAAATCCATTCTGAATATTTTTCTTTGTCAAAGGAAAATGCAGACCTGATCAATATGGTAAAACAGGAGAACCGCCGTATTGTTGCTGTTGGTACAACCAGTGTCAGGACCCTTGAGTTTCTTTCAGATGAGAGAGGTATGGTTACAGAACAAAGCGGTATGTGTGATCTTTTTATATATCCGGGTTACACATTTAAATGTGTTGATGCCATGATTACCAATTTTCATCTTCCTGAATCAACGCTTTTAATGCTGGTATCTGCATTTTATACCAGAGAAAAAATATTGGAAGCTTATGAGGAAGCAAAAATTAAAGATTATAGATTTTTCAGTTATGGGGATGCCATGCTCATTGAATAATTAGTAAAACCGGAGCATGTTCATTTAATTCTAAATAGTTTGGAAGGATTTTTTATAAAGGAAATATGTTAAAGTTTGATTTGTTAAAAGAATCCAGTGAAATCCAGGGTTCAAATCAGTCAAAAGCACGACTTGGAACAATAACAACGGATCATGGGGTTATTCAAACTCCTGTTTTCATGCCTGTGGGGACTTTGGGCTCAGTGAAGTCAATGAGTAAAGAAGATCTTGATCACTGCAATGCCCAGATTATTCTTGGCAATACCTATCACCTTTATCTGCGACCGGGATGCGAAGTGATTGAACATATGGAAGGTCTCCATGAATTTATCAGCTGGAACAAACCAATGCTCACAGATTCTGGAGGTTTTCAGTTTTTCTCCCTTGCAAAACTTGCAAAATTCAGAGATGAGGGTGTCTCTTTTCAATCTCATATTGACGGATCAAGGCATTTTTTCTCTCCTGAAAAAGCTGTTGAAATACAGATGATTCTGGGATCTGATATCATGATGTCCCTTGACTGGTGTATAGGATATCCTTCCAGTGAGAAACAGGTCATGGATGCATTGAACAAGACAACAGTATGGGCCAAACGAGGTTTTGATTTCTGGCAGGAAAAGGGTAGTGCAAACAGTCTGTTTGGAATAATACAAGGAGGTATGTATAAACATCTTCGCACACTTTCAGCTCGACAATTGACTGATATTGATTTTCCAGGCTTTGCCATTGGAGGCTTGAGTGTGGGGGAGCCAAAAGAGCTTATGTATGAAATGGCAGATCATACCCTGCCGCTGCTGCCCCGGGATAAACCAAGATATATTATGGGGGTTGGAACTCCTGAAAATCTTGTTGAACTGGTGGGTATGGGGTGTGATATGTTTGATTGTGTCATGCCTTCAAGAAACGCAAGAAATGGTCAGCTTTTTACCAAAACAGGAACCATGAATATCTACAATGCAAAATTCAGATTTGATAAAAATCCCATTGATGAAGCTTGCAGTTGTTATACCTGCCAGAATTATTCACGCAGTTATCTTAGACACCTCTACAAATCAAGGGAACTGTTGGCGTACAGATTAAATACAATCCATAACATCTATTATTATACTCAACTTATGGGAAAAATGCGTAAGGCAATTGAACAGAACAGGTTTCTGGAATTTAAAAGAGAGTTTTTTTCTATCAGGAGTAAGTAGTTGTTTATGGGGTTATGAGAAAATATTGGGTAATATATTTTTTTTGTGGATTATATTCATGGAGATAGGAAAATAAAGCCATGCATGAGATGGGGGTTGCACAGCAATTAGTTCAAATCGCATTGGATTCGATTCCAGGAGATATTAAAAATCCAAAGGTTGAAAAAGTAAATCTTAAAATAGGAAAACTTGCAGCTGTCGTTGAATCAAGTCTGACTTTCTGTTTTGAGATCATTACAAAGGATACTGCTTTGGAAAAAGCTGTCTTAAATATTGATTTTATTCCTGTGACAGTGCACTGTAAATCATGTGGCAGAAAAAGAGAGGTGGAAGAGCCTGTGTTTCAATGTCCTTTTTGTGAAAATGGTGAGATTGAACTTCTTGCAGGGAGGGAAATAGAGATAATATCAATAGAACTTGCTGATTAAATCTAATAAGTTTAACTTGAAAATATGCGGCTTTTCCATCAGCATGTTGCTTGATGTTTTTCCCTTGACAATAAGGAGAAAAAAATGTCTTTTTTTTGAGGCTTAATATCAATTCAGGAGGCAGTGCATGACATTGGATATAAAGACAATAGATGATGCAAAAAAAATAATTAAAGAGAGAGATATTGAGT
>CAXMTQ010000252.1:3285-3584 GCA_964196205.1 uncultured Desulfobacula sp. | reverse complement strand
TTTTCTGCATCAATGATTTGATATTCAGCTTTGAATTCACTCTCTCCAGGATCAACAATGGCTTCAATAATATTGTCTTTAATGATTATATCTTTTTTATCATCAATGTTTCCAGGGTCAAGAACTCTTGCTCCCTTAATTCGAATCTGCATGTCTGCTTCCTCCTGATAGAAGATAAAACAGTGCCATTCGCAAAGCAACACCATTGGTAACCTGCTCAAGGATCATGGAACTGCTACAATCTGCAACATCACTTGATATCTCAACTCCCCTGTTCATGGGACCTGGATGCATGATGG
>CAXMTQ010000252.1:0-3270 GCA_964196205.1 uncultured Desulfobacula sp. | reverse complement strand
ACATCCTTTTTTGCAAGAGCCATGCGGGCTTTATCAAGCCCGAAACGCAAAGCATATTCTCTCTCTGTGGGAAAAAGAGTATTACCCTGGCGCTCTTTTTGAATTCTAAGCATCATAACAATGTCAGCTTCATCTAAGCATGCCTCAATATTTGGTGAAACAGTGCACCCGAGATTCTCTATTCCCATGGGAATCATGGTCTGCGGTGCACAGACAAAAACTTTGGCACCCATTTTGGAAAACCCTGTAATATCTGATCGGGCAACCCTTGAGTGTGCAATATCACCAATAATAGAAATTTTCAGATCTCTGATTTTTCCTTTTTTCTCCCTGACACTCATCATGTCCAGCAAAGCCTGGGAAGGGTGTGCATGTATTCCGTCTCCTGCATTAATAACAGAGGATTTTACACGTTTTGATATCAAGTGGGGAGCGCCCGAGGAGGAGTGGCGCAGGACAATAATATCAGGATTCATGGCTTCAAGGTTTCTAACTGTGTCAATAAGGGTTTCTCCTTTTACAATAGATGAAGAGGATTTTGAGATGGAGATACTGTCTGCAGACAGCCTTTTTGCCGCAGTATCAAAGGAGAGTTTTGTTCTTGTTGAAGGTTCTTGAAAAAAATAGGACTATGGTTTTACCCCTCAGTGTGGGCACTTTTTTTACAGGCCGCTGGGAAATCTCTTTCATACCTTCAGCTGTATCAAGAATCATTGAAATCTCTTCCGGGTCAAGAGACTCAATATCAAGAATATGTTTTTTATTAAACTGCATTATACTACCTCAATATATCACCAATTCTACTCCACCTGACTCCAAATTCACTCTTATTCCATGACCAGTAAATAATAAAAGCTTGACCTTTTACTGCCTTTAAGTCAACAAAGCCCCAGAACCTGCTGTCATGGCTGTTGTCTCTGTTATCACCCATTACAAACAATTTATTTTCAGGAATTTTGATCTTCCTTAAATTATCTCGTGGACTTACCATTGCAGAATATATTTGACTGCTTTTATGACTGGCATATTCCTGACCATTAACAGGTTTATCATTTACATATAGTTTTTTATTAATGATCTGCACCGTATCTCCGCCTGTGGCAATCACCCTTTTTATAAAATCCTTGGAAGGATCTTCAGGATATTTGAATACAACAATATCACCCTTTTTTGGATCTTTAATAGAAACAAGGACCTTACCATCTGTAAAAGGAATTTTGATTCCATATATAAATTTATTTACAAGAATATGGTCCCCTATCTGAAGTGTTTCCAGCATGGATCCCGATGGAATTTTAAAAGCCTGAATAATAAATGTCCTGATAAACATGGCAATAATAACAGCTATGATTACTGCCTCTACATTTTCCCGCAAAGAACTCTTTTGTTTCTTTTCTGCCATTGATGGTATCCTTAAGTAAAATCGTTTCTAATAGAATTTATGCTGAGCCTGACCTAAAAAGAACTTTGCTTTTTGTATTGATTTTTTTAAAATATCAGCTATTTTTCTTGCCTTTACCATGGAAGAGAGAGGCACTGTTGGTATCTTTCTGCCTTTGATCATTATGGAACCGCTTTTAAGTTCTGCATAACTTACCTGGCCATATGATTTTGAAATGCCTTCAGGATAATCATGACCATAATCAATGATCTGTGTAAACAATTCATCATCACTGACTGATGTATATTTTAAAATCTCCTCATTTAAAATCGGGATTGGAATACCAAGGCCCACGGACAATGAGCATCCATATCCTCTAATGCTTTGTCCCACAAGCCATTCAGGAGACATCTCCTTTAGATCTCCAGTCACGGACAAAGTTCCTGCAGGTGTAAGCGGCACTCCGTTCAAGCCTCTTTCAACATCTTTTTTATGCTGGGTTCCGGTCCATGTTACATAACCCTGGGCACCGCCGAGGAAAATCCTTGTTCCTACGCCAATGGTTTTTAAATAGGGATCATTCAACAGAGGGCTTAACTCTCCTGATGTCGAATAATTAGCATTGCCCACATCTGATTTAAGTGTTCCCATATAGGTATATTTTATTTTATCAGATCTGTTAATGGCACAGTTATAATTCTGATAAGCATTGCGGGGATTACACAATATGGCATTGGGCAGATCTTTCAGTGTAACAATTTTTTCAATTTTCCGATTAGGATAACAGTCAGTACCGTAACTTTGGGCTCTTATATGAATTTTCTTGCCTGCAACAAGATCCTGGATAACATGGCCACCGCCATAATTAAATTCACCTGGATGGCGTTTATTCAAAGGGTCATCTTCACAGGTCTGGGTTGCACCAAGATAGCAGTCAACAGCTGCTATGCCCGAATAAGCCGGGACATTATTAAACCAGGTTCTGGTTGTTCTGATAAGAGGTTTAGACTGGCCTATGTTTATAAAAACTCCAGAAGAACACATGGGAGCAAATGTTCCGGTTGTCACTACATCAATTTTTTTGGCAGCTTTAACTATACCCTCTTTTTTTACTATGCCGATAATCTCTTCAGCAGTAACCACAACAGCTTCACCATCAGCTATTTTTTTATTTATCTGTTCAATTGTTTTATTTACTTTATGGTCACTCATACCTTACCTTTGCATTTCTCTTACATAATCAATCTTTGATGTTATATTATTTTTAATCCAGGTTTTATCCCACCACTCCACAGGATTTACAAAAATATTGTGAACAATCATTGAAAAATGAAGATGATCTCCACCTGCAAGACCGGTCAAGCCGGTAAAACCGATTTCATCTCCCTTTTCAACCCTATCCCCACTGTTTACTGAAATCTGGCTTAGATGGGAATAGAGGCTGCAAAGACCGAAACCATGGTCAATGATAACTGAATTGCCGAATATTCCAACAAATTGTGTTAAAATAACACGACCTGAATTGGCAGCTTTTATTGAAGCATTAGCTGTTGAGGCAAGATCGATTCCCAAGTGAACGGCCCTGTCAATTTCTCTGCCTTTATATTTATAAATCCTTCTATCGGCAAACCCGGATCTTCTTGCAGAACCCCTGAGTCTTAAGAATCTGCCATCCCACAGTTTTTGGTTTTCACTCTTTTGTGAAACCTGCAGTATTTGTTCAACATTATTTTTTCTGACATGTTTATTAATATATAAAAATTTTTCAAGCAGGGGGTTTTTTTTATTCTGAAAAGAGCCGGCCTTCTCCCCTACATCAAATTCAGGCATTTTTCTATTTAAAAAAGAGTCAGGAATATTTAAGATATCTGTTTTGAATTTTGTATCTC
>CAXMTQ010000251.1:0-3622 GCA_964196205.1 uncultured Desulfobacula sp. | reverse complement strand
TGAGGAATTCCATAATCGGTCAATGTTGAGGTAATGGTTTTTTCACTTTTGTCCTCATTTTCTATGACAAAGGTATGGCGAAGCAGGAGCATATCTTTTTCACCATCTTTATAATAGAGTTTTTCCAGGAGTTTTTCGCTGAGGATATCCAGCCGGTTGTCAAAGGCGGGAACAATATCATCACTGAACATCCCCAGCCAATCCAGGTTTTTTATGACAAAATGATCTTTTTCAATGCCCGCTTTTTGAGCAACGGCAGCCATGACATCATCAGTATCAGAGACCCCTGCAATATCTGCCATCATTTTCTTAAAGCTGATACCGGACAACCCTTTTGTGGGATTGTCATCAACTAGGCCCAAATCAACAATCTTTTTAAAGGTATCGCACCAGCCAATGTTTCGGTAGGTCCCTCTCATGACTGTCAGGGCATCTTTGAGGCCATAGATTTCTTTGTACGGCATGGAATCCCTGTTGGGATAGATTTCAAATTCTCCAAGGCCATCGACTTTTTCAACACGATAGTTTAAAAACAAGTCCTCACCCTTTATATTGACCTCTTTGCCGTTTTCAAGAAAGCTTGCCGCATTTCTGGAGGCCAGAACAACACCCTTGGGGCTCCATGAAAATTTATAACCAAAGGGATTGTCATTGTCATCCGGGGCAGGCAGGCCACCACAGATGGAATAAAAATGACGGATTTTGCCACCCTGGGCATGCACATGGTCAATAATCTGCATGGCAGACATATGGTCAATACCAGGGTCTACGCCTATTTCATTTAAGAAGAGCAGGTTTTTGGCTTTAATATCGGCGTCAAGTTTTTGCATATCTTCACTGACATAGGAGGTTGTGGCCATGAGCGTATCGTTTTTTAAACAACACCTGGCCACGATGGTATGATGGGTCCAGGGCAGAAGACTGACAACAATGTCATTCTCTTTTACAAGGAGTTCCAGGGCATCACTGTTCTCCACCAAAAGTTCTTTGGCTGTTCCGTTGTCGAATCCCTGGATTATTTTTTGCGCTTTTTCCACCGTCCGGGATGCAACAGTCACATCAAATCCATTTTCCAAAAGAAAAACAACACCTGGTTTGCTGACAAGTCCGGCACCCAATATTAGTATCTTTTTCATTATTACTCCTTAAATAAATTTTTCCATATATGTGTAATCTGTTGTTAATTTACCATTGTGAAGAATTAATGCTTTTTTAATCGGATAGGGTAGATCAAGGTCATCAAAGGATTTATCAAAATCTGCACAGATGATATCTCTGGCAAATCCCTTCAATACATTTGAAAAGAACATGGAGGACTCTTTTGAAAATTCACAGGGCAAATTGTCTATGGCCATCACGGTGATGCCATTGGCTGGGATGTCGGTTTCAAATGTGTCAGTTTCAGGAAAATAAGTAAAACAGGCATGGTCCGGCATAGTAGCGTCTTTTGTGATTTCAATAGAGCCTTCAATATCGCAGGAGATATCACCGATCACAGAGAGCTTTGAATCCGCTCCTGAAGCTGCCTGTGCTTTAAGATAATCTTTGGTAACCAGGCGCGGATATTTCTTGGTCCAGTAGATGCAGTTGACCAGGATATCTATCTTGGGCAGATGCTGTTCCATTATAGATTCATATTTTTCAGGATGATCATAATAATCCTGGAGTCCAAATTCTCCGGACCGGGGTTTAACCATATCCTGTTCTTTTAAAATTACTTTATAAAGGGTATGGCAATCAACATCTTCCTGGTTTCGAATATCGTCCAACTGGTCCGGACTGATCTTTTTGATCGGTAGAATATCAATAATTTCCTGAGCCCCCTGGGAAACATTACCATAGCCTGCAAATCCAACAACCAGGGGAGACAATTCTTTTGGCAGACCGGTTTTTGCAATTTGTTCTGCAATCTGTTTGATATGAGCTTTTGCATCTTCAAGGGATTTATATGTATAGGCTTGTTTGATCTGAGCCAAAGGCGAATCAATACCCTTGAGCTTCATTTTCTGGGCAAAGGCAAACAGGGTTTCAACAATACCGGCATAGCCGGCATGGGCACCAAAGAATATCAGCCGCTGATTTTTTTCATTGACAATACGTTCATAGTCGATGAGGTTGCATTTCAGTTCCATAAGCCGTTTGAGCAGCCCCATGTTGTAGGACTGTCCCTTGATGGTGTGGGAGAAAAAGATGTAGGTTTTATCTGCTGCCAGAAGCTCAACCGGAATCTCTTTTACGGCAAAAATGGTATTCACATTATCTAAATTTTCTTCAATCAAGGCACCATTTTCAGTAAAGGTATTATCTGGATAAATCCGAAGCTGGGAGGGCTGAACCACAGCTTCAATACCGTGAACATCTTTCAATTCTTTTAAATCTTC
Source organism: uncultured Desulfobacula sp. (assembly GCA_964196205.1). GTDB lineage: Bacteria > Desulfobacterota > Desulfobacteria > Desulfobacterales > Desulfobacteraceae > Desulfobacula. The sequence continues at coordinate 1,241 of CAXMTQ010000251.1, read as the reverse complement.
CGGGATAATGGGAACCCGTCTTTCCCACTTGTTTTTATCCTCTCTTCGAATACCCAAATATTTTTTCATTCATCTCTCTTTTTATAATTAAAAGAAACTTTCCAATAGAAAAGCAGCTCAATGATTTGTATTTGTAGCAAAAATAAAACGTATTTTCAATATTTTAGTCGACCGGATGGCATGTAATGTGTCTTTTAAAGCGAAATTGCTGGCCGGTCATTCTCGTTTTAATAGCTTTTTGTTTAATTTCAAAATCATAAGAGAAATTATCCTAAATATATTTGCCAGTTCAGAAAGCAGTGGCCTGGTATTTATAGATATAAAAAACGAGCCTGAAACAGAGCATCTGCCTCCGGTGTACTCATGGCATAAAGCAGCGAAACAATTTGTTTAATTCTATTTCACTATTTCATATCCTGGATTCAGCGGTGTGTTAGGAGCAAATAGAAATGTCCGGTTTTTGTAGCACATGAGTTGTCCGGTTTTACCATAAGAATATCATCCATGTTAAGGGCAAATTCATTTTTAGTTAAAATAGTTCTTTTGTTACCTTTTAAATCCATGCTATTTTTCATCACCAGTCTGGAGGATAAGGCAATGCTGGGAAGCAACCTGAGCGCTACGGCTGGTAACAGAAGCATGGGGGCAGTGTATGATGCACTGTCCCTGTTTTCATGCTTTTGTTCATAATGCGGTAAATCCCAGGGGGTTTGGGGGACAGAGTCCACCATTTTAAACTGGTATTTTCCTTTTAAATTCATTTATTATGCAGCCTGGGTTCCCTGTGATTTCACAAGATTGCCGTTTTGATCATATGTAGCAAGCTTTCTTGGACCATGGAAGACAGCCATACATCCATCATCATATAGATTTACTTGTACCTTTGCTTTGACATAATGGCATCGATATAGGTTTGCTGGAATCTGTAGGATTATACCTTTAAAGCTGACACAATTATCATTGTTAACTGTTCTTTCATACTGCTCACAAAGGATATCTTTGATATCTTCTCCAGCCCATGGGACGAAAACATCTCCTTTTTCAGGTGCAGGTTTTGAGAATTCATCATTAAAGTTTGGCATATAGACTTCTTTGATATACTGATTTGCTTTTTCAATGTCTGTTATCCCAGCTAAAGCAAGTTCTTTGACCAGGCGCTCCTGATGAGTACTGAACATTCTTTCGCTTCGCCCTCTTGCTTGTGGGGAGTAGGCAGCAATCATTTTAATATTCAAATGAGC
>CAXMTQ010000250.1:0-3633 GCA_964196205.1 uncultured Desulfobacula sp. | reverse complement strand
CAAAAATACTCGTAGTTGCAGACATTAAAGAGGGTGTACTGAAAGGCAGCACAAAAGAACTATTATCAAAAGCCAAAGCTATTGGTGCCCAAACAGCAGTAGTGGCAGTTGGATCTGATATTGAATCTTTAAGTGCAGATCTTGCAGGTGCTGGATCTGATACCCAGTATATTGCAGATGACAAAAGCCTTGAGTTATTCAGCGCAGCACCATTTACATCCTGCGTGGTTGATGCAGCAAAACAGTTTGAAGCCAACCTTATATGGTTTGGTTTTTCTGAAACAGGTAAGGCTGTTGCCCCAAGGGTTGCAGCACAATTAGATGCTGCCTGTGCAAGTGACATAACAGATGCTCAGATTGATGGAGACCAGATTACAATAACAAGACCTGCCATTGCAAATAAGGTAATGCAAAAGATCAAAGTAAATACAAAACAATTGGTTGCAGTTGTAAGAGCCGGTGCATTTGAAGCTGATGAAAGCATAAGCGGAACCCAGAATGTAGTTAAACTTTCTGCTCCTGAGCCTGATCTGAAAGCTGTAATTAAAGAAGTTTTGTCAGATGCGAGCGGTGAAATTGACCTTGGCGATGCAGACATTGTTATTTCAGTTGGGCGGGGTACCAAAGATCAGGCAGGAATTGATCTTGTCAAAGGACTGGCTGATGATCTTGGTGCAGGTGTCGGATCTTCAAGAGCAATGGTTGATGCAGGGCTTATGGCACAAAACAAACAGGTTGGCCAGACCGGTAAAATAGTAGCTCCAAATCTCTATATGGCATTGGGTATTTCAGGGGCAATTCAGCATCTTGCCGGAATGACCGGATCAAAAACCATTCTTGCTGTTAATAAAGACCCTGAAGCACCGATATTTAATGTTGCTGATTATGGTATTGTGGGCGATCTTTTTGAGGTGGTTCCTATCCTAAGAGAAGAAATTAAAAAAGCTAAAAGTTAAGTTTTCACTCAAATTCAGAGTTCAATTTAATGGTTGTTTAAAAATTATTATAACTAAGAATTAGTACTTAGAGGTAAGTTATGAATCCCATTGTGATGTCAATCCTTCTCATTGTCGGTATAGCAGTTTTCTGCCACACCATGTATTATAAAATTCAACTGCTCATGGCTCTTGAGCCTCTGGATCGGTTCGGCAAGATAACAGAACGGCTTAAAAATATGGTGATAATAGCCATAGGGCAAAAGCGTCTGGCAGGAAGAAAAAAAGAGTGGGCAGCAGGAATAATGCATGCTTTTATCTTCTGGGGATTCTGTATTCTTATCATAAGAAGTCTCAATATTTACGGTGAAGGTTTTATCAAGGGTTATCATCTTCCCTTTCTGGGTGATGATTTTCTCTTGGGGTATCTTTATATTGCCCTGAAAGACATCATGGAAGGCATTGTTTTATTGATGATTATTTATGCTGTTTTTCGAAGAGCAGTGATAAAACCTGAACGGATGCATCACACACTGGAAGCCTATGTTGTTCTGATTATGATTGGTGTTTTAATGATTTCAGATCTTCTTTATGATGGTGCAAGATATAATCTGATTACCCTCTACAGCAACCCTGATCACCTCCATTTTTTCAATAATCCCCAGTATGGTTCTGAATTTGTATGGACACCTGTTTCCGTAGGTGCTGCATCTTTGATCTCCTGGATAAGTGCTGATTCAACTCAAGTTCTAATGGAGGGAATGTTCTGGCTCCATGTCATAACCCAGCTTACATTTTTAAATATTCTGCCCCTTGGAAAACATTTTCATGTTATTACCGCCCTGCCAAATGTCTTTTTAAAATCCCTTGGCTATCCCCATGAAAAGACTCAACTTCTTGATCTTGAAGATGAATCCGTGTGGGAAGATGAATCCCTTGGAATAAATCATATTCATCAGCTCAACTGGAAACAGGGACTGGATCTTTATACCTGTACTGAATGCGGCAGATGTAAAGAGGTCTGCCCTGCCTGGGTAACAGATAAACCCTTGAGCCTGCATGATTTCAATGATGATTTAAAACATGAACTTTTTGCAAATGCAGACAATATTATTAAACGTTCGAAACTTGCAGCCACTCTCACAGAAGGTGATGACTCTGAACAGAATGAAGAGATAAAAGCCCAGATGGCTGAGCTTAACAGTGATAAAAAACTCATTGGTGATATAATTTCCGAAGATACACTCTGGGCATGTACCACTTGCCGCGCCTGTGAAGAAGTCTGTCCTGTTACCATTGAACAGGTGCCTCGCATAATGGCCATGAGACAGGGCCAGGCCCTCATGGCAGGGGTCTATCCCAAAGAACTGGATACAGCCTTGAAAGGCCTTGAACGAAACGGCAATCCCTGGGGAATTGGCTATGATAAACGGGCTGACTGGGCAGATGGCCTTGATGTTAAAATAATGGCTGAGGATTCTGAAGTTGACTATCTTCTATGGATCGGCTGTGCCGGCTCCTTTGACGACAGGGCCAAAAAAGTATCAATCAGCCTTGTTAAAATCCTTCAGAAAGCCAATATAAACTTTGCAATTCTCGGTAAAGAGGAGAAATGCACCGGCGATTTTGCAAGACGCGTGGGTAATGAAATGATGTACCAGATGATGGCCCAGGAGAATATTGAGACCCTGAACAGTTACAAGGTTAAAAAAATCATTGCAGCATGCCCCCACTGCCTTAATACCCTGAAACATGAATATCCGCAAATGGACGGAAACTATGAAGTAATTCATCATACCCAGTTTATCCATGATCTCATCAAGCAGGGTAAAATCACCTTGAATAAATCCCTGGAAGGCTCTCTGACCTATCACGATCCCTGCTATCTCGGGCGATATAATTCAACCTATGACCAGCCCAGATCAATTCTGCAGTCCATGTCAAAGAAAGGACTTCAAGAGCTTGACCGCCACGGCAAAGAGAGTTTCTGCTGCGGTGCAGGCGGTGGAAGAATGTGGCTGGAAGAGAACATTGGTAAAAGAATCAATGTGGAGAGAGCTGAAGAAATCGTTGATAACAAGGCAGACAGTGTGGCAGTGGCCTGTCCCTTCTGCCTGACAATGATTGAAGACGGCATGAAAGAACTCAATAAGGAAGAATCGATCAAAACCCTTGATATTGCAGAACTTGTGGCAGCTAATATGGAGTAATTAACTTAAGGGCTTTTACGGCTGACTCATTCCTGCCTGCATTGCCCATGATCGCAGATACCACAGGCTGTTCAGATCAGACTGCACTAATGCGTTTCCACGATTATTTATCCAACTTGACAAAGAGTGTTTTTCCATCCTAATATCAGTTGAACAAAATGAATAATTTCAATAGATTGCAATCCCGGTCTGAAAATCGACCGTGCGGAGCTATGCCTTTGCTTTGGAATTTATTCTCCTTCAACTGGAATAGACCTTTGAATAATGCCTAATTTATATCAATCACAACGAATGATATGCGGTTAGAAATTTAAAAATATACAAAATAAAAGGTCAAGCATATTTTGATATCTGCAAGATATGCGGATCCTTATAATTACTTGTTCACTGCGTCTTCTCGGCCGCGGCGGCCTATAAGGAAAGTATATGAGTTACGATGAACATGATGCAGCAATGGATGAGTTTTATGATCGAATCAGCGAAGAACT
>CAXMTQ010000249.1:0-3640 GCA_964196205.1 uncultured Desulfobacula sp. | reverse complement strand
ATTGATGGTGTTGTAAAATGGTATTACAAATCAGGTAAGTTAGAACGAGAAGCACTATATAAAGATGGTAAAAAGAATGGTGTTGAGAAATGGTATTACAAATCAGGTGAACTGGAATCAGAAGGATTATACAAAGATGATAAACTGGATGGTGTTGAGAAATGGTATTACGAATCAGGTGTGTTGAAATTAGAAACATTATATAAAGATGGTAAAAAGAATGGTGTTTTAAAAGGATATTACAAATCAGGTGAGTTAGAAAAAGAAGCACTATATAAAGACGGTAAACAAAATGGTATAGCTAAATTATATTATAAACTCGGTGAGTTAGAACAAGAATCAATATATAAAGATGGTAAAAAGAATGGTGTTGTGAAATGGTTTTACAAATCAGGTGAGTTAAAGCAAGAAATATTATATAAAGATGATAAATTAAATGGCATAGGTAAAATATATTACAAGTCAGGTTTTATAAGTGTGGAAACAATCTTTAAAAATAACAAAGCAATTTCAGGTTTCTTGTATACTGAAGATGGTAAGAAGCATAAAATGACAAATGCACATCTTCATAAAAGCAATAATAGTTTGTAACACAAAATATAACACAACAAATTTAATATAGTGTAACTAATTAATAATAAAGGAATAATTTAAGACACAAAAAACTTAAAATCCCTCGGAGATAATCTCTGTACGAGTTCAATTCTCGTCCCAGGTACCATCAAAAACAAAGGGTTAACCAAAAACGGTTAATCCTTTTTTATTTTTATGGGGAAAGAATAGGGGAAGTTGCGTATTTATACACAATTTTTTTTAGGCATTTCTTGCTCAGATTTGAGTTTTTTCTGCTCTTGTTTTTTCACATCTTGCTTGGTTGGTGGAAATGCTTCAAAAATTAATACTGGAAAAGGTTTTTTACCTGAGAAAATATTAACCAAACACTTTCAAGAATATCCATTAGTACCTCCACTTGAATAAAAGGTTTTTAAATCCCTCGCTCATTGCCATAAAACAACCCCATAGCAACAAGATGATAAGCATGCCTGCTAAGCGGATAAATTCTCCCATATTATCCTCCTTATACTTTAGGTTATATGATAATTTTAGTTTGTTTTACCCTTTAATATTTAAACTTTGCAATTAACATACCAATATATAATATTCTAAATTTATCCTTAAAAATGGTTATGTATGAAGTGTTTACGCAGTTTATTAGCACAGTAATAAATTTTGTTATTGTTATATTTTTTACCTAATTTATGTAATTTTTTACATAATAATACAACATAAATGTCGCAGGTTAAAAATATCCTTCAAATAAATTCAACAAATTCAGTACTTCAAAATAGTGACTAATTAGAGAATATTGAATTGATTTATACTCAAAATTAGTATAAATAATGGTCTAAAAAAGATAAGAGATCTTGACATTTTCACCAAAACCCTTTTTTAATACAGAGCAGGCCTGATCATATTATGGATAAAATTCAAATCACTGGTGGTAGAAAGCTTCAAGGAGAAGTTAATATTAGCGGGGCGAAGAATGCAGCCCTTCCCTTAATTGCTTCAAGTATTCTTGTTAATGGTAAAATATGTTTTACCAATGTTCCGGATCTCATGGATATAACCAGCATAAGACTTCTTCTTGAAGATCTCGGGGCTGAGTGCAATGTGTCACCAGGCTGTCTTGAAGTAAATGGTTCTTTCATTAACAAAATTGAAGCTGAATATGATCTTGTTAGAAAAATGAGAGCTTCAATTCTTGTGTTAGGTCCCCTTGTTGCAAGATTCGGCCATGCCAAAGTTTCTATGCCTGGAGGTTGTGCCATAGGAGCAAGGCCTGTAAATATGCATCTTTCAGGTCTTGAAGCTCTTGGTGCCACCATCAGTATAGAGCATGGATATATTGAAGCAAAAGCAGACAGGCTTGTGGGCAGTGAAATCTATTTTGATATGCCTACTGTTACCGGCACTGAGAATTTAATGATGGCCACAGCTCTTGCAAAAGGGAAAAGTGTTTTAAGAAATGCTGCAAGAGAGCCTGAAATAGTTGCTCTTGCACAGGCGTTGAAAAAAATGGGTGCAAAAATAGAGGGTGCAGGCACTGCTGTAATCACCATAGAAGGAGTAAAGGAACTCCATCCTGCTGATATTAAAATTATACCGGACAGGATAGAAACAGGAACCTTTATGGTTGCCGCTGCTGCCACCTGCGGAGATGTTCTCATGAAAGGGTGTGAGCCTGATCATATTGGTGGTATTATAAGCAAGCTTAAAGCTGCAGGAGCAGCCATTGAAATTTTCAAGGACAGTATAAGGGTAGTTGGTTCTAAAACAATTCAAAGCATTGATATTAAAACTCTTCCATACCCGGGGTTCCCAACAGATATGCAGGCCCAGTTCATGACCTTGATGACAATTGCTACCGGAAACAGTATGATACATGAATCTGTTTTTGAGAATCGCTTTATACATGCAAATGAATTATTGAGAATGGGTGCTGATATCTCCATAAGAAACGGCAATATTGCTTCCATACGAGGTGTTAAAGAACTGCAGGCAGCACCTGTTATGGCTTCTGATCTAAGGGCAAGTGCTTCACTTGTTATTGCAGGACTTATTGCAAAAGGAACTACCACTATTTCACGGGTGTATCATATGGACAGGGGATATGAAGCCATTGAAAAAAAACTATCCCTGCTGGGTGCTGATATTAAACGTATGAAGTGAGACCTTTGCATAATACCCACTTTTGCCCAATTGCCAAGGAATATGAAAATGATAATTTTCATATTCCTTGCACTAAAACAAAATTGAGCATTTTGCAAAGGTCTCGATGTGAAAATATTATCTATATTTTGTTTTTTGACAGCAGGAATATTGGCGGGAAATTTTTCTGCTGATCACACTTTTCTCTATTTTTTTCCTGTTTTTTCTCTATTTATTCTGCCCTGGTCTTTTTTTTATTACAAAAAAAGCCGGGGCATTTTCATTCTATCTGTTTTAATCTCTGTTTTCGGGTTTTTTTCCATTCAAGCCAGAGTTAATCCCAGTTTATCATCGCATCATATAACCAGTTGCCTTGATACAAAAGAGAATATTATTACCGGAAAAATTGTCTCATTTGCAAAACACCATAAGAGAAAGTTAAAAGTAACTCTTTTATGTCAGAAAATTAAAACAAAAAATGGCAGACAAAAAGATATTACAGGCAGAATCAAACTCACTGTTTATGGAAAATCAAAACAATTACCAGAGTATGGAGATATTATCAGGTTTAAATCATCCATTAAATCCATTCGAAACTTTCAAAATTCAGGGGCTTTTGATTATCAGAGGTATTTAAAATTAAAAAAAATATATGGTTCTGCCTGGACCGGGGTAGAGAAAATCGAAATTTTAACAAATGATGCTCAAATAGATTTTTTTTCTAAATTGATCAGGAAAATAGAGCAGTTGAGGGTAAGGTGTTTCCATTTTATATTAAACCAGACCGGTTATTCCAACCCAGGGAAAATAATGGCTTCTCTTATTACCGGGAAAAAAGAGATTATTCCCATTGAGATCAGGGACCTGTTTTCCAAGGCAGGTATCAGTCATCTTCTTGCCATTTCAGGCCTTCATCTCTCCATTGTCAGTT
>CAXMTQ010000248.1:0-3647 GCA_964196205.1 uncultured Desulfobacula sp. | reverse complement strand
GATGTAAGTGAATATTACAAAAAGGCATGGTACCATGACTAAAAACTGACTCTGAATATTTTTCAATATAAAATTCGAATGCTTCCAGCAACCTTAGTCATCCCTGATTTTCTTTACCTGAGTCCTATTATGGGCACAGAATAAGATTTGCCTGTGTCAGTCTAAAGTATTGCCTTATTAATATTGCAAAAAAACTGTTTTTCAATTAATCTTTTTTTCACTAAAAATATATGAAAACCTGAATTTAAACAAAATGCCTTTGGCATAAATTATAAGGAATATTCCATGTCTTCATCACCGCCTTTAAGAGATGCATCAACCGTAATAAGCATAAAGACATAAATATTTATAAAAAATGTTGACATTCTCCTTGCTCAGGATTTATGGACGGTATGTATGTATTTCCCGGCGGAACAGTGGATCAACAGGACAGGAGTCTTTCTGACTGGCAGAACAGCATTGATCTGTCTATATCCCGGATTGAACAGCTGCTTTGCAATGATACATTTAATGCAGAAGCAGCCCTGGCCTTTGGTGTGGCTGCCATCAGAGAAACGCTTGAAGAGGCAGGGGTGCTTATTGCGTCTCCAAAGGGGAAAACCCAGGATGATTTTGAACAAATGGCGTCATTACGGATGAAAAATGGATTGTTAAAAGGCTGGTTCAAACCCCGGATACAAAAGGACAACTGGATACTTTTATTCTCAAGTCTTGGCTGCTGGTCCCACTGGATTAGTCCCAAAACAATGAAAAAACGTTTTGATACACGATTTTTCATTGCCATTATGCCGGACAACCAAACATGTGAACCTGATAATATTGAAACCAAGCATGGCATATGGCTGACACCAAAAGCAGCGCTTGAACAAAACCTGACGGCTCAAACCCCGTTAAGTCCGCCAACAGTTTTCACCCTGACCCAGCTTTCAAAATTCTCAGATCTTGCTGAACTGAAAAAAGAAATCCTTACCCGTCTCTGGGGCAAACCAATTTCACCCATAATGCTTCCATCAGACAAGGGGCCTGTTATCATTGAGCCCTGGGACCCTGAATTTCATTTGCCGGACAGGATCAACCTTATGGATCTTGATAAAAAAGTCCTTGAACCTGGCGTATATTTTTCAAGAATCTGGTGTGATAACGGGCTTTGGAAACCAGTAGGAGCATAATCGCATTATGTTCCCGGCTGTTTGTCTGCCAATCAGGCAATGGATTTCATGGCACCCATATATGCACGCAGTTTCATGCCTATTTTTTCAACACCGGTATTATTAACAGCATCATTAACCTTGATAAGCTGAACATTATCAACCCCATTGTTTTCAAGGTCAAGACCGCTGCCTATGACATCGGCATCAATTTTTTCCATAAAGCTCTCCGTTAACAGAGGTAAAGCGGCATGGTTAAAAAGATAGCATCCATATTCTGCTGTATCGGAAATAACCACATTCATTTCATAGAGCTTTTTGCGTGCCACAAGGTTGGCAATAAGGGGAAGCTCATGCAAAGATTCATAATAAGCTGATTCTTCGCCTATGCCTGTGGCAACCATGGTGTCAAAGGCAAGTTCCACACCTGCTTTGACAAAAGCAACCATGAGAATACCATTGTCAAAATATTCCTGTTCACAAATATTTTCATCAGTTGAAACTGATTTTTCAAAACCGGTTTCACCTGTTTCCTGACGCCACTTTAAAAGATCAGCATCATCATCTGCCCAGTCGTCCATCATGGTTGTGGAAAATCTGCCTGACATTATATCATCCATGTGCTTGTTGAACATAGGTTTAAGAATGGTTTTCAATTCTTCTGACAATTCATGGGCAATAATTTTGGCAGGGTTGCTCAGGCGATTCATCATATTGGTAACGCCGCCATGTTTCAAGGCTTCCGTAATGGTTTCCCATCCATACTGGACAAGCTTTGAAGCATATTGAGAATCAACACCTTTTTCAATCATCTTGTCATAGCAGAGAAGGGAGCCTGTCTGGAGAACTCCGCACAAAATAGTCTGCTCTCCCATGAGATCTGATTTTACTTCTGCTACAAAAGAGGAATGCAGAACGCCTGCCCTGTCTCCGCCTGTACCACAGGCATAAGCTTTGGCGATTTCCATGCCTTCTTTTCCCGGATCATTTTCTTTATGAACCGCAATAAGAGTGGGAACCCCGAATCCACGCAGATACTCTTGTCTTACCTCTGTTCCCGGTGATTTGGGAGCAACCATGATAACGGTTAAATCTTTTCTGATCTGCATGCCTTCTTCCACGATATTAAACCCGTGGGAATAGGACAGGCAAGCATTTTTTTTCATAAGGGGCATCACAGATTCAACTGCATTGGTGTGTTGCTTGTCAGGGGTAAGGTTTATTACAAGATCTGCCTGTGGGATAAGTTCTTCATAGCTTCCCACATGAAATTTATTTTCAGAAGCGTTTTTCCAGGACTGACGTTTTTCTTCAATGGCAGCATCTCTAAGGGTATAGGACACATCAAGGCCGCTGTCACGCAGATTCAAACCCTGATTAAGCCCCTGGGCTCCACACCCTACAATGACAATTTTTTTGCCTTTTAAAACTTCAACCCCGTTAAATTCAGATGAATCCATCAAACGGCACTGGGATAACTCTTCCAATTGTCTTCTTAACGACAAGGTATTAAAATAATTCTGACTCATGATTTTCTCCTGGTTAATATAAAATTACAAGGTTTGATAAATATAATACTATATTAATGCAGCAATTTTATTATTGCGTCAAATGAATCCTTTGCAATATCATATTGCAAAATATGCAATGTTTTGATATCCATGAGATATGGATATCAGATATTTACAACTCTTCAGGCATCTTGCCGGTACTTTACATTTTGCAAGGACCAGTAAAGCCTGTTATATAACACCGTCTGCGTTGACACGGGTTATCCAGCGGCTTGAAGCAGAACTTGACAAGAAACTCTTTACCCGTGACAGCCGCTCTGTGGAACTTACCTCTGCAGGAATTTTATTTAAACAGTACTGCGATGATGTGCTTGAGCGATGGAATATTCTCCACGACCAGCTGTCATCCCATGATATTCTCCAGGGAAAACTCTCTTTGTTCTGTTCCGTTACTGCAACCTTAGGTATTCTTCCTGCCATTATGACAAAATACCGGAAAACCTACCCAGATGTCCAGATACTTCTTGAAACCGGAGATGCTGCAGAAGCACTCACCAAACTGTCAAATCAGGATGCAGATGTGGTTATTGCTGCCCTGCCCGACACCCTGGCAAAAAATCTTATATTTCAAACTATTTCTCAAAGTCCTTTGATCTTTATAGCACCCCTTCAATATCCTGATATCATCAAGTATATTGAAGAAAAAATTGACTGGGAAAAGACTCCTTTAATTATTCCAGATCACGGGCTGAGCCGAGAGCGTATTGATCAGTGGTTTGCAAAGGAAAATTTTATACCCAATATTTATTCACAGGTGGCCGGCAATGAAGCCATAATTGTCATGGTCAGTCTCGGGTGCGGCATTGGACTTGTTCCAAAAATAGTACTTGAAAAAAGCACTTTTTTAAATAAAGTCAAAATTTTAAATCATACTCCTGAACTGCCTGCTTTCACCATTGGTCTCTGCACCCGGAAAAAAAATCTTGCC
>CAXMTQ010000247.1:374-3648 GCA_964196205.1 uncultured Desulfobacula sp. | reverse complement strand
CCTGAAAAATCAAACGTCCAATACCTGGAAGGTAAAAAACATTTTCTATAATGATTGTCCCTGCCAGTAAAAAAGAGAACTGCAACCCCATAATTGTCACAACCGGAATCATGGCATTTCTCAATGCATGCCTCCACAATGTGCGTCTGGAACTACTTCCTTTAGCTCGAGCTGTCCTGATATAATCCTCTTTAAGAACTTCAAGCAGAGAGGAGCGCGTAACTCTGGTTAAAATAGCTGCCTGGGGAAGAGCCAGAGCAATAGTCGGAAGTAATAACGATGAGAGAGCCGGAATAATGCCGGCATCCCAGCCGGCAAAACCTCCAGCTGGCAAAAATCCCATAAACACTGAAAAAAAAAATAATTAATAATAGAGCAAACCAGAAATTTGGTATTGCAATACCGAGCTGGGAAAAAATCATTACTAAAAAATCCATGGGCTTAGTATGATTTGAAGCTGCTATAATCCCGAGAGGTATTGCAATTAAAGTGGAGAGAATCATGGATAGAACAGCCAGGGGAAGACTTAAAATCACTCTCTCCATAATAAGCTCGGAAACGGGGACATCATAAGTATAGCTGATTCCAAGATCTCCTTGAACAAGATCTCCAAGCCAGCCCAGATACCTTATAGCTATAGGTCTATCAAGTCCGAGTTCTGCTCTGAGAGCTGCAAGGGTATCATCTTCGGCATTAATACCAAGCATTACAGCAGCAGGATCTCCGGGCAGAATTTCAAGAACAAAAAAAACAACAGATGAAGCGACCAATAACGTGATAATCATTGTTATCAGCCGCTTGAATAAAAATATTTTCATATGGTGTTATTTAGACCAATAAACCTCTGTTAGATCGTTAGCCTGAACTGGGCTGTTTTCCCAAAGACCCTTAATATTCTTGTTCCAAACTCCGTGCTTTGCCAGCTGGAACATGAAACCATTGACACACTCTGCAGATATCATGCGTTGTGCATCTCCCATTATTTTATATCGTTCTTCAACATCTACTGTTGCATCCAGTTTAGTCATCAGAGCCTGGAATGCCGGGCTATCATAGTTAAAATAGTAATCTTTGCGGGCATAGATTCCAATATCCATGGGCTCAGTATGGGAAACTATGGTGAGATCGTAATCTTTTTTCTTAAATACCTGGTCAAGCCATTGTGCCCACTCAACAGGGATAATTTCAAGCTTAATACCAATTTTTGCCAGCTGAGATGCCACTATCTCTCCACCTCTTCTTGCATAACTTGGGGGTGGCAGCTTGATAACAGCTTCAAACCCATCTGGATATCCAGCCTCGTTTAAAAGAGCTTTAGCTTTTTCAATATTAAATTCATACTTGTTGACAAGATCCACATATGCTGGATGGTGGGGTGCAAAATGGGTTCCAATTGGAGTTCCATAACCAAACATGGCACCGTCTATGATAGCTTTGCGATCCAATGCATGGGCAACAGCCTGTCTTACTTTTAATTTGGCAAAGGGGCCGCGTGTATTATTCGTGGATAAAATTGTCTCTCCTTCAGTACTTCCAATCACAACTTTAAATCTTGAGTCAGCCTCGAATTGTGACATGGTTTCAGGTGCCGGGATATTGGCAAAGGCATCAATATCACCAGCAAGCATGGCAGATACTGCTGCTGCAGGATCAGGGATTATCTTAAAGGTGGCTTTATTTAACTTCGCTGGCGTTCCCCAGTAGGAATCATTTTTTACAAGTTCAATTCTATCCCCTTTTACCCATCGTTTAAATTTAAACGGGCCGGTTCCTATGGGATTGCTTTTGTTTTTATCAGCACTTGCAGCATCAACAATAACAGCATCTCCCCATCCCATATTAAACAAAAAACTTCCCGTTGCCTGATTCAGGGTGATGATAACAGTGTTGGCATCTTTTTGTTCAACAGATTTAATGGGTTTAAAGAGAGTTTTTTGAGCATTGACACTTTTTTCAGATCTTGCCCTGTCAAAAGAGAATACAACATCTGCTGCATCAAATTCTGAGCCATCATGAAATTTTACTCCCTTTTGCAGATGAAAAGTATAAACTTTTTTATCAGCAGAGATATCCCAGCTTTCAGCCAATGCCGGTTTTACAGCACCATTTTTATCAATTCGTGTCAATCCTTCAAACACATTGGCATAGACCATTTCATCAATTGCTGCTGCTGCACCTGCTGTTGGGTCAAGATGCGGCGGTTCCAGTACAATTCCCATGGTGAAACTGCTTTTTGCTGCCATTGCCGATGGTGCAACCAATAATAGTGTCATTGCTACACACAGGCTTAATAATGCATACTTCAAACCTTTCATAATTGTTTCTCCTTGTATAATGATTTATATATAACAGTGAGTTGATCAATTGTTCTAATCAACTTTAACCTTCGTTGTCAAATCAAAGTAACCTGCTTCATGATTTTTCAAACAGAGACTTATAACTTTCAAAGCCTCCAAAACTTGCAGCTTCATAAACACCCCTGGCAATAGCCCTTGCTGCACAATCCGCTGCCAGCATTCCCAATTTGGAAATGCCTGTAATAGGCTCTGATAATTCCACTTTTCCTGTGGATAATACAAACAAGCTGTCTCCATCAAAGGGTGAGTGCACAGGTCTGATTGCTCTGGCAAGTCCGTCCTGAGCCATGATAGCCACCCTTCTCGCCTGGGGTTTTGTTAGAATTGCATCAGTGGCAACTATCACAAGTGTTGTATTCTTACCAACGGGAAGTTCAAATTTATAGTCAAGATTATATTCAAAATTTGCTTCTGGTGCTTTTTGCCCTCCAAGTTCTTGGTTTTGTTCAAAGGGTGCTGCCCACATTACAGAGCTGTCCGGCATTGTCACAGATCCCATGGAATTTACCGCGGCAATGGCTCCTATGGTGATTTCACTCTCTTGATCATCATAAACAAAGGATGCACTGCCCAAACCACCTTTTATTCCACCGGCAACAGCTCCTGTCCCGGCTCCATGGTTTCCAAGTTTAAAACTTGTATCACATTGACTAACAGCTTTATGTCCCAGAGCCGCATATGGTGATGAATCTCCCCACTTCTTATTCCCACCATTTAAAAGGTCAAATAAAATAGCACTTGGAACAATAGGAATAATTGCATCTTCCAGTTGAAATCCAATTTTCTGTTTTGCAAGATATGACATGACTCCACCGGCTGCATCCAGACCATAAGCTGAACCACCGCTTAAAACCAGGGCATGAACCACATCCACCAGACAATCGGAATTTAAAGCTTCTGTTTCACGACTTCCCGGC
>CAXMTQ010000247.1:0-364 GCA_964196205.1 uncultured Desulfobacula sp. | reverse complement strand
TATCAACATTAAATAGCTATTAGTTTTTGCATAATGTGTTTTCCATAGCCCGTTCCAGAAGGTTCGATTTGAAGGGAATCTCCTTCCATTGAACACTATAACAAATTTTCAGTCAATATCTTGATACACATTTTTATCCAGGGGATAAATTGGCCTTCTTAAATATTTATAGTCCAGCAATTCATTCCGGGAAGTTGTCACACCTTCCCCGTCACAATGCAGTGTCTGTTTCCCAATGGAGGCAAATCCTGCCCGATAATGGATACGTGATTTTAAAAGCAGATACTTTTCATGTTCCGGCTGAATTCCAAGAGAGGTAAAAACTCCTATGTCCCAGGGTTCATGATGCAGAGATACAACCACT
>CAXMTQ010000246.1:3332-3650 GCA_964196205.1 uncultured Desulfobacula sp. | reverse complement strand
TTTCCAGAAGCCCTGTATCCACTTCCCCCTGGTCATTGACAGGGATCTTGAAAAGGTGATCTGTGCCAAGTCCAATAATATTTGCAGCCTTCTCCATGGAATAATGTGCATCAGCACTGACAAAACCAATTATATCCTGTTGGCCGAATACTCCCTTTGTTTTCACCGTCGGCAGGCTCTCATTTCTTGCCGCCATCATTGCCAGCATATTGGCATTGCTTGAACCGGTTGTCATCTGACCCTCACCGTTTTTAAAACCAACAAGATCAAGCATCTCCTGTATCATATATTTTTCCATCAAAGTGGACACCGGTGCAG
>CAXMTQ010000246.1:0-3248 GCA_964196205.1 uncultured Desulfobacula sp. | reverse complement strand
TGGACACTGCCGCCACTATCTCCCCCAGAATTGAAGGAAGATTTGCTCCGACCCACATCCGGTTGACAAATCCGGTATGATTTGTCTTTACAGAATAATTTAGATACTTTTCAATCCACTTGAAGATCTGAGACCATTCTGCCCCATCCTTGTATTCATCCAGTTTCAGAATTTCTTGTAGCTCATTCGGATCTTTATATTGAAGAAAGCGGCCCTGTTTGTGGTTTGACAGATATTCTTTTATTCGGCCTGTAATGTCGTTAATAATCTGTTCGGGTTCCATAAATCCTCCAATATCAGTATCAAACTTTTAAAGTAGAAATCAATATAAAACACTGTTATTATAATCTTTTAATAGTTTAGTCTGAACTTAAATGGAAACCTTACAAGATAATTTTATACTCACCTCTTTTTCTTGCAAAAAGCTAAAAGTTGCTTTTTTGAATATCCTGAAGTATTTTATAATCTTAAAAAGAGGCTTTTCTATCCTAAATTCTTATGAGTCATAGGCTTTTGAAGATAAATAGTAGTAAAAATTATAGGAAAATGTAGATTTATTTTGTATCAACAAATTCAAGGAAAGATAAAAATATGATGAAAGTAGAAGAAGAATGCATTTCATGTATATTAAAAATGAGTTTAAATGGTTTGCAATCTCTTAACCTTGAGCCCTGTAAACTGAGGGAGATTTATCATGAGTTAGTTAAATCTATAATGACCAAAGATGATATTTGGGAAATTACAAGTGCAGAGCTTGTTGAAAAAATTTTGATAAAAATATCTGATGAAACAAACGTGTTGGACCCTTTTATCAATATAAAAAAAACAGCAAATTCACAATTATTATCAATTTATGGCAAATTAAAAAATAATGTTTTAAAATGCAATGATCCAGTTTTGATGGCCACAAAGCTTTCAATTTTTGGAAATACTATAGATGTAATGCGATCAAGTAATCCTGGGAAAAATTTTCATAAAGTCCTTATGAACTCGACAAAAGATCTCCCTTTAAATAGCAGAAATTATAAACGATTGTCATCTCAATTTAAAAAATCAAAGTCACTTTTGGTTGTTGCAGATAATGCCGGTGAAGCTGTTTTGGATAAGCTGTTGCTTGAAATTTTAAAGGAAAAATATGATATAGAAATTTATTATGCTGTAAGAAATCATCCGGCTCTAAATGACATTACATATGCCGAAGCTGTGAATTTAGGATTTTTACAGATTGCACAGGTAATCACAAATGGAATAGATGGGCCACTTCCAGGTACTGTTCTTTCAAGATGTTCGAAAGAATTTTTACAGATATTTTATTCCGTGGATATGGTCATTGCAAAGGGTGGAGGAAATTTTGAAACCCTTATAGGAGAGCCAAAACTCCCTTTAAATCAATTCTTTCTGCTAATGTGTAAATGCAAAATTCATTCAAGGTTTTTCAACACCCCTGTCGGACAAGCAATCATATGGGTAACCGGCTGATTTTTATTGACTTTTTTTCAATTTTAATGTCTAATCCCGTTCTTACAATTTAGTCAATACTCTTTAGGGTAATAAATGCTTAGAAACGAAATCAAAAAGACACTTTTTTTGTCTCTTCCCATTGTTGTGGGTCAGCTTGGGCAACTGACCATGTCTGTGGTGGATAATATCATGGTGGGAAAAGTCGGGATAGAAGCGCTTGCCGCCGCATCCATAGCCAATGCAATATTTGCTGTGATTATGGTTATTGGATTTGGACTGACTATGGCTGTCACACCTTTAACTGCCATGGCCTATGGTGCAGGTAAAGACAGGGAATGCGGTATTGTTTTACGGCAGGGAATTTTAATAAATCTTTTCTCTGGCCTTCTGCTTTGCGGTGTCACATTTTTTTTTTCAGAATGTATTTATTTATTGAATCAGCCGGATGAAATTGTTGGTGCTGCATCCCTTTACATGAAAGTATTGGGATTTTCCATGCTGCCTTTAATGCTGTTTCAAAGCTATCGGCAATTTGCCGAAGGGGTGAGCTTTCTGAGACCCGCAATGATCATCATGCTTTTAGCCAATATTATTAATATTTTTGCTAACTGGATATTTATATATGGAAACCTTGGAATTGCTCCCCTTGGATTGACAGGTGCAGGTATTGCCACCATCAGTTCACGGATATTCATGGCCATCACGCTAATGATTGTTATCAGAAAATCTTCAAAAATGAAACGTTTTGATCCCACCCTGAATTACAAAAAAATTGACTTCCCCATGATGCGGCGCCTTCTTGCTATTGGTATTCCAACAAGCTTTCAATATTTTTTTGAAGTAAGTGCTTTTGCAGCTTCATCTATCATGATAGGCTGGATGGGAACTGTAGAGCTTGCTGCACACCAGATTGCTTTAAACCTTGCATCTATTTCCTTTATGGTTGCCATGGGAATCTCTTCTGCTGCAACCATCCGTGTCAGTATTGCCATGGGGAAAAAAGATATTCATGGAACAAGAATTGCCGGATTTTCTGCCACAGTTTTATGTGCCGGATTTATGGCAACAGCAGGCTTGATTTTCATCCTGTTCAGGTTTTTTTTACCCACCCTCTATATTTCTGAAAAGCAAGTTATTGATATAAGTGCAACACTGTTAGTGATTGTTGCATTCTTCCAGATATCCGATGGCACACAAGCTGTGGGCCTTGGTATTTTAAGGGGAATTACCGACATGAAAATCCCAACCGTAATCACCCTTGGCGCATATTGGATAATCGGGCTTCCATCCGGATACCTGCTGGCTTTCAAACTAAACATGGGAATATATGGTGTCTGGTACGGACTTCTTATAAGTCTTAGTGCATCTGCAATTTTTATGATGCTTCGATTCAACTTAAAAACCAAAAAAGAAAAACTGATTGTCTCAGCC
This sequence comes from uncultured Desulfobacula sp., assembly GCA_964196205.1. Lineage (GTDB taxonomy): Bacteria > Desulfobacterota > Desulfobacteria > Desulfobacterales > Desulfobacteraceae > Desulfobacula. The sequence continues at coordinate 356 of CAXMTQ010000246.1, read as the reverse complement.
AGTTAATGATAAATTACTATAACGCAAAGAATCCGATAAACAGGAGCTGCAGCAAAAAATATTTTTGGGATAATTAGTCTTAACTGCCCTAAAGAGATTTTTTAATGGGGAATTCTTGACACAGTTTTACAACCTTGTTTTTTATCTTAGATAAAAGTTCCTCTTTTGCATGGTTCATCATTGTAGAGTCTATGAAATCCACGATCTGCAGCATCTGGGGCTCTCCCATTCCCCTTGCCGATAAAGCGCCGCTTCCTATCCTGATGCCGCTTACTTTTCCTGGATTCTTGGCGTCGTGAGGCACCACATTTCGGTTTAGGATAATTCCAACTGATTCAAGGCAATTTTCTGCTGAT
>CAXMTQ010000245.1:312-3679 GCA_964196205.1 uncultured Desulfobacula sp. | reverse complement strand
CCATTCTTACAGCTACAAGGAAAGGAAAAGATATCCCGTGGCGCGAGATAATGGCAAAATCATCTAATCTAACTTCAGGTAACTTCTGCATGATCTGTTTTATTTTTTGAGCCACGAAACATGCCTGAGATTCAATATCACTGGCATTGACAAGTTGCACCAGATTTTTTTTTGCAATCCTTTCAGCATTTAGATCCATTGCCCTGCGTTTTTTATTAAGACATAAGGGTCTATCTTTTTTCATTCTGATTTTATTAAAAGAGATTAATGAAGATGATGCCTTGATAATTGGATGGGATGATCTATAGTTTTCAACCATAAAAAAAAGTTTGGCATCATAATCCTGCTCAAATTTTTTAATAAATTTCACATTTGCATTTCTAAAACCATAAATACTCTGATCATCATCTCCCACTGCCATAATAGAAATCTTTGAATCATTGTCCTGATCAAGTCGTCCTGTCAGGGCTGATATGAAATCATACTGTCTTGCATCAATATCCTGATATTCATCCACAAGAATATATCTGTATCTTGCAAGAAGATACTCTCTTGTTTCTGACTGTTCTATTCCTGCAACTGGTCTGTTTCCATTTAAAATATCAACGGCCTCATCAATGATGGCGTTAAAATCAATTGTGTTATTGTCTCGATCAAATTGAAAAGGTTTTTCTATGAAAGATCTGCCTGTAATACGCATGGCAAACCCATGGTAGGTCATGGCTGTAACAGCATTTGCACTTTTACCGGCAAGAGCTCTTATTCTTTTTCTAAGCTCAAGCATTGCCTGATGATTAAAGCATAAAACAAGAATGGAAGCAGGATCAATGGATTTTGCCTTGATAAGCCATGCACACCTGTGGACTATGGTTTTTGTTTTTCCGGATCCAGGACCTGCCAGGACAAGAATATTCTTTTCAGGTGGTGCTGCCACAATACTTTCCTGAACAGAGTTTTCCAAAGACTGGATAATATCCTGAAAGGCCTGTGCTGTCATGGCTGTTTGAATAATATCTTCCTGGCCTTGAAAATATTGTTTGATAAAATTTTCATAGGAAGATGTAAAATACCGGTTGACAAAGGCCATGGCTGTTTTTATTTTTTCAAGCCCCAGGGCTGCATATTTATCCATCACATGAACCTGGACATTTTTCTGGTCATAATGGTGGGACAATGATTCATAATCACCTTTGGTATACTGCCTTTTTTTACTTTCAGGAAGTATTTTAAGATTCATTGCCTGCCTGAATACACCAAGACCATTTTGCAGGGTGATGGCCTTTAAACCATGCAGATATAACAAAGCGTTTTCAATCAAAGCATTTTTGTTCCCTGTAATTTGAGAGAAAAACATCGGCCTGCATGGCCTCAATAATATCTGAAATAAAAAATTGTGATAAAACTTCTGCTCTGCCCTGTTTCAGGTTTAAAGGAAGGCGGGAAATTATTGTTTCAAGAATGACAATGGATATATGATGTCTTAATTCCACTCTTTTTTTAATCTCTTTCCATGAGAATTTCACATAAACTCTTCGCTGATCAACTCTTCTTCTACCTGTAATTTTAAGGCTTTTGCCCTGATCTTTACCCCTGTCATTTGCCATGGCTCTTAAAATTCTTTCCACAACATCTGAATTGATGTTTTCAAACCCTCTCTCTTTCAAACGCTGGGACATGAGCCTTAGATTAAAAATATCAGCTTTATCAGAAGAGAGAGAGGAATCTGGGGACATCTCCTCCATGATTTCAAGCATCAGTTTTTCCGCATCACTAAAATAGTTAAAAAGTTTTAGTGAGCTTTTTCTGCCCTTTGGTCTTATAAAGGCTGTCATGACAACTCCCTCTTTTATGAGACCCGTGGCTGCCATGTCCGAGAGAAGTGTAATAATATATCGTGAATCAAAATATCTTTTGGGAAGACCATCTATCCTGCCAAGATTTGTTAAAATGGTATCAGCCGATAAAAGGGTATCAGCCTTTGCATTAAAAAGAATTCCCAGGATTGTTAGATAAACAGTTTTCATGGTTTTTGAAAGATTGAAGGTATTAATCTTCTTTTGTGCATCTTCCATACTTTTCACAAGGGGTACACCATTGAAAAAGAGAGTCTGGTTAAAAGATCTTTCAACAAAACCCTTTCGCTCAAGCCAGCTGACACCGATTCTGGCTGCTGTATCATTGCCATCAAAATTATCCTGCCCCATAAGACGCATGATTTCGCCGGGAGTGATTATAATATCAGGTGTTTTCTTCCCCCTTTTTTTCAGTATTTTCAGGATCCTTTTAATATCCTTTAAAGAGACCCTTGAAAATGCATTTAATGCAAACTGATCTTCAATATCTTCCTGTTCATATAAAAGGATGCAGTCCGAAGGCTCCATATCCCTTCCTGCCCGCCCTGCCTCCTGGAGATAATTTTCAAGGGAACCTGGAATATCAGCATGGATTACAAGTCTGATATCTTTTTTATCTATACCCATTCCAAAGGCGTTTGTGGCACATATTACCCGGATATCACCCTGGATAAAATCATCCTGAATGTTTCTTTTTTCAGGCTCACTTCTACCTGCATGGAAGGCCTTGGAAGATATATTTTTCTCATTTAAAAACTGACTTAATTTTTCTGTTTTTTTTCTTGATGAGCAGTAGACAATCACTGAGCCGCTTTGTTGCAAAAGAGTGTCTTGAACAGTATTAAAAATAAGGTCATCTTTTTCACTCTTTGTTACCGGCCAGACCTGGTAATTAAGATTTTCTCTCTCTACTCCCCCCATGAAATGTTCAAGATCAAGGTCAAGGTTTTCCGTAAAATGGCTTGTGATTTCCTCTATTACATCTTTTTTGGCTGTTGCTGTAAAAGCTCCCACAAGGGCATTTTGCTTATTTTGCCTGCTGTAATCATCCATAAAATTTGAAACATTGAGATAATCAGGCCGAAAATCATGCCCCCATTTTGAAAGACAGTGGGCTTCATCAAAAATCCAGCATCCCACTTCCCTTGATCTGATAAGCTCTGCTATACTGAAATTACGAAGCTGTTCAGGAGAGATATAGAGGATGCCAATATCACCAAGCCTTACTTTTTCCATTACAGCGCCACGTTCCGGAAGGGTCAGGCTGCCGTTAATTGCTGCTGCACACTCAAAACCAGTAGCCTTGTTTAAATTGTCCACCTGGTCTTTCATCAATGCTTTAAGAGGGGAAATTACAAGGGAAAGTTCGCCAAGCCTTTCATATCTGTGAAGAGCCGGGATCTGATAGCAAATGGATTTTCCACCTCCAGTAGGAAGGATGGCAAGCAAAGAATTCCCAGCCAGATTTGAATCAATAATCTGTTTTTGAAGCATCCTTCCATCAACAAGTGTTC
>CAXMTQ010000245.1:0-302 GCA_964196205.1 uncultured Desulfobacula sp. | reverse complement strand
TTAAATCCAAAATATTTTTCCAATAATTTTCTTGAATTATTTTTTTCCCTGCAATAGAGGCAATCCTTATTATTGCACCCATATCTTAATTTTTTTACAATTTGTGAAATCTCAACAAACTCATGCCTGACCCATGGTGGTATAATGGAATTTCCACCTGATACTATTATCCATGAGAGAACATAAGCCAGCACAGATCTTTTTGTTCCATGGCTGCAATATTCATCCCATATCGTATCAAGACCTCTTGAACAGACCTTTCCCTGGCTTAATTTTGTAAATATCTTTTTTGCCTGGGTTTG
>CAXMTQ010000244.1:0-3696 GCA_964196205.1 uncultured Desulfobacula sp. | reverse complement strand
CAAAGGACAACAAGGCATTGATTCTGTTTGATGCTGCCTATGAATCCTTTATCCGGGATGAAACACTGCCTCGAACCATCTATGAAATTGAAGGTGCAAGAGAAGTGGCAGTGGAATTTAGAAGTTTTTCTAAAACTGCTGGATTTACAGGTACCCGCTGCGGTTTCATAGTTGTTCCAAAAGAGTGCATGATTTTTAATTCAAAAAATGAAAAAATATCTCTGCATTCCATGTGGGACAGGCGGCACAGCACAAAATTCAATGGAGTCTCCTATCCTGTTCAAAAGGCAGCAGAAGCTGTCTATTCACAGGAAGGACAAGCCCAGATAAAAGCGCAGATTGACTATTATCTCAATAATGCTGACATTATCAGAAAATCGATTGAATCCCTTGGATTTGATTATGTTGGCGGGGAGCATTCACCTTATATCTGGATAGATGGAAAGAAGAGAGATTCCTGGGAATTTTTTGATCTGCTTTTAAACAAAGCTTCTGTGGTATGCACCCCGGGTGCAGGGTTTGGCATGTGCGGTAAACCATATATCAGAATCAGTGCATTTAATAGTCTTGAAAATGTTACATTGGCCATGGAGAGAATTAAAGAGGCATTAACCGGAGGTCACGCGTAAAATGGATCATTTTTTCAAAGTGAAAAGCCTTGAGGAGGTGATGGAGTTGTCAGGTGATTTTTCTCCTGTTGGAGTTGAAACAATATCTGTATCTGATTCTTTTTCAAGGGTTCTTGCCAAAGATCTTGTTGCTCAAAAAGATATGCCAGGGTTTAAAAGAGCTACCATGGATGGCTATGCTGTTAGAGCACAATCTACATTTGGTGCTTCGGAATCAAGCCCTGCATGGCTTGACATTGCAGGAACAGTTCTAATGGGTGAAGTTCCTGATACCATTGTTCTTGAATCAGGTCAGGCTGTTAAAATTTCCACCGGTGGTATGCTCCCGAAAGGGGCTGACAGTGTTGTCATGGTGGAGCATACACAACTTATTGATGAGAACTGTGTAGAGATATATAAAAGTGTGGCTCCTTTACAGCATGTTATTGATGCTTCAGAAGATTTTGCAAAGCAGGACAGGGTTTTATCCAGAGGAATATTTATACGGCCACAGGAAGCTGGACTTGCAGCAGGGCTCGGATTTTCACAGATTCAAACTTATAAAATACCAAAAGTCGGTATCATATCAACTGGAGATGAGATAGTCCCCATTGATCAGGAACCTGGGCCCGGTAAAATCCGGGATATCAATTCCTACAGCCTTTCAGGTTTTATAAAAGAAGCTTTTGCCATACCAGTTACCTATGGTATTGTAAAAGATGATCCCGATGCTTTAAAAAATGCTGTTGAAAAAGCTCTTGGCGAAACAGACATGGTATTGATTTCAGGAGGAAGCTCTGTGGGGACAAGGGATTATACTGTGGAAGTTTTGTCTTCTCTGCCTGACACGCAAATATTGGTTCATGGAATGTCCATAAGCCCGGGTAAACCTACAATTCTTGCCAGGGTTGGTAAAAAACCTGTATGGGGACTGCCGGGCCAGGTTGTTTCTGCCATGGTCGTACTTAAAATTGTTGTTATACCTTTTTTAAACAGGTTAAAGGGACTTGAAGAATTAAATCCTTTCACCAGAATTCAGGCAAGGCTTACTCGGAATGTCTCATCTGCCCAGGGCAGAAGGGATTTTGTAAGGGTTGAACTAACAAACCAGGATAATCAAGTGCTGGCAAAACCGGTCCTTGGTAAATCAGGATTGATTAAAACCATGATTCGTGCAGATGGACTTCTTGAAATCAATGATAATGTTGAAGGTCTGGAAAAAGACACAATCACAAATGTTATTTTATTATGAATTTTAATGGGTAGAAAAGATGGTTGTTAAAAGAAATGTGTATCTTGATATGAAAAGTATTGAAGAGGCAAAAAAAATCCTCTTTGAGCAATTTGAAAACTGTGAAACCCAAATTGAGACCCTTGATGTGGTAAATGCAAAAAACAGGGTACTGGCAAGACCAGCTATAGCTGCCATATCTTCTCCCAATTTCCATGCAGCTGCAATGGATGGTATTGCATTGGATGCAAAGATAAGTTTCGGGGCAAGTGAAGATTCTCCCAACACCCTTGTCCCGGATAAAAATGCTTTTTGGGTTAATACAGGCCATGCCATGCCTGAAGGTACTAATGCTGTTATTATGATAGAGCATCTCAATATTTTAAATGACGATGATATTGAAATTGAAGCACCGGTTTTTCCATGGCAGCATGTAAGAAAAATGGGTGAAGACATTGTTGCAACAAAACTGCTCTTTCCAAGGAAACATAAAATCAGTTCATATTCACTTGGAGCCCTTTTGTCAGGTGGAATATTCAGAGTAGATGTTTACAGACAGCCAAAAGTTTTGATTATTCCTACTGGTTCAGAACTAAAGCAATGGTTCAACGTTGAACTATCCGATCTTGAACCAGGAGATGTGATAGAATCCAACTCTTCAGTTCTAAGCGGGCTTTGCGAAGATCATGGAGCTGAGTTTACGATCCACACCATGCTCAAAGACGATCTTGAAAGTATTAAGAAAGCTGCGGCAGAGGCAGCCAAGCAGGATTATGACATGATCTGTATCATAGGCGGCTCTTCGGCCGGCTCTGAAGATTTTGCAAAGCCGGTTATTTCAACCCTTGGAGAAGTTTTTGTCCATGGGGTTACCATGATGCCGGGAAAACCGGTGATGTTTGGAAAAGTGTTTGATACTCCTGTATTTGGGATTCCCGGATATCCTGTATCAGCCATTGTTGCCTTTGAACTTTTTGCAGGGCCTTTATTGTTGAAAATGCAGAGACTTCCAAGAAGAGAAACTGTGAAAGTCCCTGTTTCACCGGCAAGGAAAATCGCTTCTAAATTAGGTCAGGAAGAATTTATAAGGGTGAAAATTGGTTCTGTGGATGGAAAACTTGTCTCTTCTCAGCTTCCGAGAGGCTCTGGGAGTATCACAACCTTGACTGAAGCAGATGGAATTATAAGGATTCCCCGTAATATTGAGGGAATTATAGAAAATGAGAAAATTGATGCCCATTTATTGCGGCCACTGGCTTCCATTGAAAATACAGTTGTAGTTACAGGTTCCCATGATAATACCCTTGATCTGCTTGCTGATCAGATAAAAAAAATTGATGGAAATATAAGTATTTCATCGAGCCATGTGGGAAGTATGGGTGGTTTAATGGCCATTAAAAAGGGAGCATGCCATATGGCAGGTGTCCATTTGCTGGACCCTGAAGATGGCAGCTATAATATTTCATATATTAAGAAATACCTGCCACATCAAAAGGTTTGGCTTGTTAACCTTGTCATGAGAGATCAGGGACTGATTGTACCCAAAGGCAATCCTGAAAATATACAATCCATTGAAGATATAAAAAACAAGGGCTTGCAGTTCATTAATCGACAGCCAGGCTCAGGTACAAGGGTTTCATTTGATTATAAACTTAAAAATCTTGGAATATCGCCCGAAGATATCAAAGGATATCAAAATGACGAATATACACATATGTCAGTTGCAGTTGCTGTTTTGTCACAAAGAGCCGATGCAGGACTTGGCATCCAGGCTGCCGCCCAGGCTCTTGCTCTTGATTTTATCCCTGTTGTAACTGAAGAGTATGACCTTGTTATTCCAGATATGTTTTATAATAC
>CAXMTQ010000243.1:0-3705 GCA_964196205.1 uncultured Desulfobacula sp. | reverse complement strand
AAGATAGAGGCATGATTCATCAATATATGCAACAAGTGGAATTGCCTGGGAAAAATATACATGGACAGCTTTATTGCCTGAAATATCCTGGTTAAATTTATCAGGATATTGAACAGGGCAGTATTCCGTACAGGTTGAACAGCCAGTACATTTCTCTTCTATGATGTATCTGGGTTTTGTTTTCAGTCTTATTTTAAAGTCACCCTGTTCACCTTCCACCTGGTCAACTTCAGTGAATGTTAAAACCTCTATGTTTGGATGCCGGCCGACCTCGACCAGTTTAGGAGAGAGAATTCACATTGAACAGTCATTTGTGGGAAAGGTCTTGTCCAGCTGGGCCATATGCCCGCCAATACTGGCTCCTTTCTCAATAAGATAGACCTTAAACCCGGCAGTTGCTAGATCGAGAGAGGCCTGAATGCCGCTGACACCTCCACCAACAACCATTACATCTCCAAAATTTTGATTTCCCGAATTTTTAGAAACAAGGCCTTTAGAAAATTCTTGAATTGTTTCTGTTGGCAATACTTCGTTTTTCAATTTCTATCTCCTAAATTTTTAACAACGTTTACTATACCCGTTCCAGGATGTTGTAACAAATATTTAGCTTATCAGATCATTTCACTTACAATTTCTGTAATGTCTTTAATCTCTATTTTGTCTTCATACTCAAGGTTAAGGCGGCTCTCCTCAAAGTTGGTAATGCAATACGGACATGCTGTTGCAAGGATAGTTGCACCAGTTTCATCTGCCTGTTTAATCCTGATATCGGAAAATCTCTCTTCCTGGGGCGTATCCATCCAGATCCTGCCGCCTCCGCCTCCGCAGCAAAGACTTTTTTTACCATGGGCTTCCATCTCAACTAATTTAAGACCTGAAATCTTTCTTAACACCTCTCTTGGCTCTTCATAAATATTGTTGTGCCGCCCAAGATAACAGGGATCATGCCAGGTTACTGTGTGTTCAAATTCACCTTGAAGTTCAAGTCTTCCATCATTGATAAGTTCCAGGATATACTCGGACATATGTACAACATCAAAGTGTACCATAAACTCAGGATATTCATTTTTAAAGGTGTGGTAACAGTGAGGTGAGGATACTATAATTTTTTTAACCCCTTTATCAATAAAGGTTTTGATATTTTTTTTAGCAAGATCTTTAAAACCCTTTTCACTGCCTGTTTTTCTTATGCTTTCTCCGCAGCAGTTCTCCTTCTCTCCGAGTATGCCAAATTCAACACCTGCTTTTTTAAGAATATTAGCAGTTGCAGTGGCTACCTTTTTCATTCTCGGGTCATAACTTAAATAGCATCCCACAAAATACAAAACTTCCATATCATCTGTAAACGGTTTTACAGACAAATCCTTTGCCCAGTCGGCACGTTTTGCCCTCTCTCCCTGGAGAGGATTACCTTCGGAAATCAAGCTTGCTCTTGCTGTGCGGGCTGATTTAACAGAAGCTGGGAAAACTTCATATTCAGTTGCAACTCTTCTCAGGGCTACACTTAAATCTATCTGTTTTACGCCTCTCGGGCACTGGTCAGGGCAGGTGCCGCAGGTTGTGCAGCGCCACAAATCTTCTTCTTCTATTTCAGTTAATCCAAAGGCAGCTTCCCTGATTAATTTACGCATGGAAAATTGGCGAACCTTGTTCCATGGGCAGACTGCATCGCACAATCCACATTGGAAGCATAATTTAAAAATATCTCCGCCAGCCTCTTTTATCTCATCTATTACTTCTGTGAAGGGGGCTAAAGTTTCCATTGACTATTCCTTATCTGACAATCTTGCAACCATGTCTGTAAGTTTGTCCAGTCCAAATTTATCTGCAAGTGAACCCAGTCCAATTTCGAGCTCTTCCTGCTCTTTAGCCTCATCTTCTTCAACATCCTCTTCTCTCTCTTCAACAACAATGGCATCCACTGTACACCATTTTACACACAGAGGTTCATCTTCGCCTTCACACATATCACATTTCAGGGGGAGTCCTGAATCAGGCTCTATAAACTCGTCTCTTGAAGGACATGAAGCCCGGCAGAATGAACACTCATCATACTCTTTTCCGTCAATGGTGTATTTGTCTCTGCCAGCACATTCGGCAACAGTATACTGCCCGGCATAAACAGGAACATAAATATCTCTCAGCGGATCACGGATAATTCTGATGCGCGATCTTGCAGGATTATTGCTCGAATATTTAGGTGTTGCATGGAAAGCAGAACATATTAACTCGCATGCCCGGCATCCATGGCATTTATCAACATCAATCTTAATTGTTTTAACGATTTTCTTTTCTTTGTTTTCACTCAAGGTTCTTGCCCTCCACTCTAATTTATCTCTATATACTTTGAATCTTCATTACAGGAGCTATTTGTCATCGTCAGCCAATATCCCTCTTTCTATCAACTCTTTTGCCACATAATCTAAACCCTGCTCATGGAGGGACGCTTTTGTTGGAACACCGTCTTTGTTCCACCCTTTAAATTGGTAATAGGTATCAAGAAGTTCTTCTTCAAGTTCAGGAAATCTCTTCTTCCAATGATCTTCCGGCGGTTTTTCATCCTTTCTCTTCATACCTCTGCTCATATTGACAGCCCTGACCAGAGTTCTGTATCTTTTGGCTCCTTGGGACAGTTTATCTTCATCCATATCAATCCCGGCTGCCGCAGCCATCATTTTTGGAATATTATGGATATGATAAGGTGGTTTTAAATGAAATGATGACAGACCTGCGCACATTCCAAGGGCATCATCAATATAGTGCATTTTTTCCTGCCAGTCCACAATATCACAGGTTATTTCAGGTGTGGGATAGTAGGGATTTGAATTTTCCCCCCTGGGTTCCCAGTCCAAAAAATATTGCTTAAACTTTTCGTCAGGCACCTGGATCCAATCCTTTACAAACGCTTCTCTCTGCTCTCTCTTGGGGAAAGGCATCTGGGGGAACTGCCCTTCAATCTGGGTAATATTCATCTTCTCCCCGGTACAGTACATGAGAAAATAGATGGGGTTGAGCATGGAAAGCTTAAGTGGCAGCTGCTCTGATTTTTTAATATTATTATGGGCATACTCTTCAGCACCATTGCCAATCTTTTTCGCTGCCCAGTAGGTACCATCTGCCAGGGTATCTCCTATGCCTTCACGCCTGACAATTTTATCAAGCAGGTAGAAAAATCTTCCCTCGCTGTCTTCGGGCATATCAGGAAAGTCTTTATCGGTCAATATTTCTGCTTCAAGAAGTTCAAGGGCAAAAGCCATGGTCTGGGGTGCTGAATAACCGTCCACACCATATTCTGTGGCACGCTGGGCTATTGTCAGACCAAACTCCAGATTTGAAAAAGCTGCCATTGTATAGGTAAGCTTTGTAAAGCATTTCATCATATATGTGGAGAGACCAGGCATGGAGATAGTTGCTCCACATGCAATGGGACAATTATAACAGGAAATCAGCCTTGTTCTCGCTTTGGTCATGGTTTCCAGCCACTCTTCTGAAACATCATCTGTCCAGAAATCTCTTCTCCTGGTACGGGCATTACCCCATGAGAAATTTTCAGTATGCCATTTTTCATCATGTATTGCCATCTCCTGTGGTGAACCAAGCACGGCTAAGATGGGTATTACCCCTTTAATTGGATTTTTCTCCCTGAATTGAATAAATTCAAGCACTTCGTTGCAAAGTCCATAGTATTCAGCCGGCTGGGCAACA
>CAXMTQ010000242.1:0-3710 GCA_964196205.1 uncultured Desulfobacula sp. | reverse complement strand
TAAAGTGGTAGAAGAGATGGGAGACTGCAAAAGATGTAAGCTGCATCCCATGCGTAAAAATATTGTTTTTGGTGTTGGGAACCCCAAGGCAAGGTTAATGTTCGTGGGGGAAGCTCCTGGCTCTGATGAGGATGAGAAGGGCATACCTTTTGTTGGTAAGGACGGTCAGCTCCTGACAAAGATAATCGAAGCAATAGATCTTAAAAGAAGCGATGTTTATATTGCAAACATAATAAAGTGCAGACCTCCTTCCAACCGTAATCCTGAGGAAGATGAGATAACAACCTGTATTCCTTTCCTTGAAAAGCAGATAAAAATAATAGCTCCTGAGATCGTCTGTACTCTTGGAAACATTGCAACCCGTGCGCTGCTTGACACGGATATGGGGATTACAAAACTTAGGGGCCGGTTCCATGAACGGTCAGATCTAAAAATAATGCCGACCTATCATCCTTCCTACCTGCTTAGGGACCAGAGTAAAAAGAGGGAAGCCTGGGAAGATATGAAAAAGGTAAAAAAAGAGTATTTTAAAGAATAAGCTTACTGCTGTCTGCTTACTTCAAAATCATGGGGGCGGTCATCACTTAAGTCAACAATGGTATATGCCAGCCTTTCAACACCCGAATCTTCAAACATTTTTAGAATATCAAGATTGATTTTTTCCCTGACCAGTTCGTGATCTTTCCAAACAGTTGTTTTGGTAAAATAGTAGAGTCTTATGTTCCGTGCATTGCCCTCCAGCTCTCGAAAATTGACCATATGAAAATCTTGATGGATGCTTTCATTCTTTTCAAGGATGTTTCTGATGCCTGAAAGAACGGTTTCCATCTTCTGTGAAGATATGCCGTCTATTTTAAAGCTGTACTTGACCCTGCGTTTGAACATCTTAGACCAGTTTTTTATTATTGCGACGGAGATATCAGAATTGGGTACGATGGAAACAGTATTGTCAAAATTTCTAAAAATGGTACTTCTGACCCCGATGTGCTCTACCGTAGAATCTATCAATTTACCATCATTAAGTTGTACCCAGTCACCTTCACGGAAAAGGTTGTCAATATAGATAATAGAACATCCAAACCAGCAGGCGATAATATCTCTGAACACAAGACCCAGGGTGATTCCCATCCCGCCGAGAAGTCCAATGAGGGCAGCAGCCGTCATTCCCAGAAAGACTTCAGCTGATTTGACCAGGATAATGATAATCGCAGCAATTTTTATTGTTTTCGCAACATAAGGCAGCAGAAGGTCATCAAGCTCCGTTTTTGTGCGGCGGGTGAATTTCTGGAAAAGTGTGGTAATTATTTCAGCGCTTTGGTGTACTGACCAACATATGATAACAACAAATAAAAACTGGAGAAGTTTATATATGGTTTTGTCTATTTCAGGGTTTATATAAGGGATAAGGATCATGCGGCACAGGATTATTCCTGCAAGCAGAATAAGAAGGCTCAAAGGTTTTTCAGCAATTTCTACGAGGGAATCGTCTATAGTGGTTTTTGATTTTGAGGCCAGCTTTTTTAAGTATGACATTATAATATGAGAAAAAAGTCTGCGGCAGATTAGGGTTATCAGAATGATAAGCATAACTGTTGCTAATTTGCTTCCCGGAATGCCAAATAAAATATTATCACTGTTTAAGAAGAGAGCCAGATTGTCCATGTTTGTTTTATTCGCTAAGTTTTAGTGGTTTATAATAGTTTTGAAAGTTCATTTTAATTGTATCAGGTTGGTTTGTGTTATATTGCAGAAGTGATTTTAAATAGTCAAAACTTTCTTCTTTAATATCTGAAAAAACACAGCTGTGTAGCTCTCGGGTATTCGCAGTATTTCTCCTTTTATTTTGATGCCTATTTCTGGGCTAAACACAATCTTTACTTCACCGGGTGTATCCTGTTAAAAGCGGGATTATTATTGCATTTCATGTTGCGAAGACTTAAATCTCAAGATTTTACTTTTATGGCATGCCCCCCGGTTGTTACGGTTACCTCAAGTTTGATGGGTATTCTTGTTCTTGATCTTCGTTCCTGGGTCACAATATTACCATATTTTAAGTTGAATTTTGTTCTTATTATAGATAATAATACAAAAATAACAAATGAAAAATGATTGTTAAAATATCAAGGGCTGATAAATGGGAAAATATGAGAAAGTAATAGAAGGGATATATAGAATTATTGGTGTTCGTTCAAACATTTACCTGATAGAAGGTGAAGATCTTATCCTGATTGACACGGGAATGCCGGGTGATGGAGGCAAGGTGCTTGAAGTTTTGAAGGAACTGGGGTATCGGAATGAAGATGTGAAATACATTTTAATTACCCATGCCCATCTGGACCATGTGGGGTCCCTTGCTTTTTTAAAGGAGTCAACCGGGGCAAAAATTGTTGCCAGTGTAAAAGAGAAAGATTTTATTGAGGGGAAAAAAATGCTGTGCAGTATGAAAAGAGAAGGTTTTGGTGGAAAATTTTTTAAAATAATTCTTTTTATGCTTGAAAAGTTTGCAGCCAAATATGAGCCTGCAATACTTGATATTCCATTTGACGGAAATGAGAATAAGGAAATAGTAAAAGGTATAAAGATCATTAATACCCCTGGTCATTCCATGGGCAGTCTTTCTTATTTATGTTTAGCCAAAAATGCTGTTTTTACAGGTGATGCTTTAACCGGTGTTCCGGTTCCCGGACTCCCCATGAGAGCCGGATGCTCTGACCATGGTCAGGCGCTTGTTTCTGTAAAATATATTTCAGAACTTCACTTTAAGACAGCCCTGTTCGGTCATGGTATTCCAGTTAAAGAGGATGCAGCCGCAGTTGTTAAATCTGTTTTACAAAAAGCATGTTAAGCAATATTTTTACAAATAGTGTGTTTGTTGTATGATTTAAGTTTTTTATAGTATAAAAGATGTCTTTATGGGAATATTTCGGTAAAAATTTGTAATAAATACACTTAAGAGCAAACAGAGTTTAGCCGATAAATTTCATTGTAATGCTAAAGGGCCGGGGAGGGCCAATATGAAGATAAACACGGATGTTTTCCCAGTTAATGATACAAAAAAAGAACTTAATTTTCAGAGTCAGAGGAGTAGCGGGAAAAATACTGATAATAATGTTGATACTTTTACCATAAAAACTGATAAAGAAATACTTGTCACAGAGGAGAATAAATCCGCTGCAAAAACGGCTTTTAAGGATATTAGACAGGTAGAAGAGGCTGTGGGAGAGGTTAAAGAAATGTTGTCAAAAGATTTTGATACTGCTTCTGAAATTCATCAGCTGGGTAAAAAAAGTATAGTTAATATTTCACAGGACTAAAGGTGGGTTTACACTTGTTTAGACAGGAGCCAGCCTGTTATTTTGGGGTGTCTTTTTTTTTCAAAATTAACTTAGACCTTGTAATATTTTTTATACCAGTCAATAAGTTTTTTAATGCCCCTTTTTAAAAGGGTCTGTGGAGTGTAGCCTGTATCATTAATAAGGGCAGTAATGTCCGCTCTTGTTTCAATGAGATCACCGGGCTGTGTTGGCACCATTATTTTTTCAGCTTTTGTACCCAGTTCCTGTTCAATTGTTTTAATGAATTCCATTAGATTGCAGGGGTCGTTATTGGCGATATTATATATTTTGTAAGGTGCCGGGCTGGAGGCTGGGTCAGGATTCTTTCCATCCCATTTTGTGTTACCTTTTGGTGTTCGATCCAAGGTTTTTAGA
>CAXMTQ010000241.1:0-3731 GCA_964196205.1 uncultured Desulfobacula sp. | reverse complement strand
AGGAAAATGGATAGAGTTGTGCAAAGCTCACATAGATATATATTTTTTGCCGTCATTTATATTACAGGGTATTTGTTTATGTTCCCAGCTTGTGTGTTTAGTAGTGAAAATAAACAGATTGCCATTGTTGTTTCAAAAAGGATCAGGCCTTATATGGATGTGATCGAGGGCATCACATCTGGTCTGGGAGAAAAATTTAAAATATCAGAGGTTTTTTTTTTAGATTTTGATCGCGGGAATAATGAAAAAATTTCCTTAAAACTACAAAATGGTCAATTTGATTTGTCTGTTGCAATTGGGCCGGAAGCATCAGAATTTTTGTGGACTCTGGGGACGGATTTAAAGTTGTCCTTTAAAAAAATATTTACAGCTGTTCTTGATCCCGATAACTTGTTTAAAAAGGCAACGTATCAATGCGGTATTTCTCTGAGAATCCCTGTTGACCGGCAGGTTTATGAAATTTCAAAATTATTTGTCAATGTAAAGAGAATCGGCCTGCTGTTTGATGCCCGGAGCAATGACTGGTTTTATGAAAAAGCATATCTTGCATCAAAAAAATATGATATCACGATCATACCGCTACAGATTGAATCGAAAAGCCTGATTACACAAGTGTTAGATGAAAACTGGGAAAACATAGACTGTGTCTGGATGATACCGGATAGTACCGTGATTTCAGAAAAAATTATTCAACATATAATTAAGCTTGGAATCTACCATAAAAAGGGAGTGATCGGGTATAATTCATTCTTTACTCGCTCAGGCGCATTTTTTTCTTTTGATTTTGATTATAAAACACTTGGCATTCAAACTGCTAAGAAGATAGAGATATATTTTAAAACCGGGGTATGCAAAGAAGAAGCCCCGGAATTTCAGACCGTCATTAATCGGAAAATAGTTGATAAAATTGGTGTTCAGGTAAAGGAGTGACGGGTAATGATTTTTAAGAATATCGGTATACATACAAGAGTTCTTTCAGCTGCGGTTATTTTGATAAGTGCATCCACGCTGACATTAGGGTATTGGAGTGTCAATATTATTAATGAGTTTGTTACATTACGATTCAGCCAACGGATTGATTTCATGACCCAGTATCTTGCACTCAATGCGGAATTGGGCATTCTGATTGATGAACAAGGACTTTTAAAGGGATTGGCCCAAAACATGCTTGGGGAAAATGATATCGCAAGTGTAGTGATTGAGGATAAAAGAGGCAAAGAACTGGTCCGGGAAACCAGGAATATTCTGGGGCCGTTCAAAACAACCCAGAAATGGGTTTATTTGTCCGAAGCAAAGGACATGAATAATCCCATGCGTTCTATTAACAGCAATTTTGATCATGATAGGATCGGCAGGGTTAACGTCACCTATTCGACAAAAGGGATTAAAGATCTGGTAGAGGAAATGAGACAGCATTTTATAGTGATTGCTATCATTTTGATTTTGATATCCGGCCTGATCTTTTTTTTCATTTTAAAATCACTTGTTACTCCTGTGATTTTACTTGCAAAAACTGCAAGAAAGGTATCTTTGGGTAATCATTTAATCCGGGCACCAGCAGGGAATACACCTGAAACCATAAAGCTTGCCAACGCCTTTAATGATATGCTGGATTCCATTGTCCAGGGAAGAAAAATAATTGTTCAGGCATATGAAAAAATGGCAAAACAGGAAACACTTGCTGAGGTTGGAAAATTTTCCATGATGATTGCACATGAAGTGAAAAATCCTTTGGGGATTATCAAAAGTTCAATTGAAATGTTGAAAAGGGAATTGAATATACCTAAGGATAATATCGCCCTGACCTATGCAGAAGAAGAAATTGTCAGATTGAACGATCTGATAGAAAGATTTTTAATGTTTGCCAGGCCGGCCAGGCCGAATTTTGAAAAAAATGATCTGAACAAGCTGATGTATCAAGTGGTAATGGGTTTTGAAATACAATCTAACTCAACCCAGCTTGAAATAAAGTCTTCTATCCCTGAGAAACCTTTTTATGCAAAAGCTGATTTTGATTTGTTTTCAAGGGGAATTGTTAATATTATTGGGAATGCCTGTGAGGCAAACCAGGGAAAAGGCATTGTTGATATTTCAATTGATTGCAGGAATAATAAATGGCAGCTTCTGATAAAAGACCAGGGACCGGGTATCCCCCGGGGAGATCTAAGAAAAATTTTTGAACCGTTTTTTACAACAAAGGCAAAGGGAAGCGGACTTGGTCTTGCTTTTGCCGATCAGGTTATCAAAGCCCACGGCGGAAGCATTAAGGCTGCAAACAGGCCCGGGGGCGGGGCATTGTTCCGCGTGACACTGTTTGCAAGTTTTCAAGATAAAAAAATCAAGGAAGTTTGGAATAAATGACACACATACCCTATATACTTTTGGTTGATGATGAAGAAAAAATGCGGAATCTTATTTCAATGATGCTGGAAAGAAAAGGATTTCGGACAGACAAGGCAATCCATGGGAAACATGCCATGGAGAAGCTGTCCGCAAATACCTATGATCTTGTGATTTCAGATATAAAAATGCCTGAAATGGATGGCAAAGTGTTGATACAACAGATGAGAAAGAAAAAAATTCTCACCCCGGTAATCTTTATCACCGCCTTTGCCACAATTGACTCTGCAGTTGAGATGATGCAGCAGGGAGCCTGTGATTATGTGACCAAACCCTTTGATGAGGCAAAGCTCCTGTTGGCCATTGATAAGGCAATGACCTTGTCCAGATTGATTGTAGAAAATCAAGAAATGAAACAGGTTATTGCAGAGGCAAGCCAGGGCCATGAGTTAATTTACAAGTCAAAAGAAATGCATGAAGTGGTAAGTCTTGCTCAAAATGTGGCAACTGTGGATACAGCAGTACTTATTCTCGGGGAATCCGGAACCGGCAAGGAAATGGTTGCCAATTATATCCACAAGAAAAGCCTGAGAAAGAGAGAGCGGTTTGTGCCGGTGAATTGTGCTGCCATTTCTTCCAATCTGGTTGAATCTGAATTGTTCGGGTATGAAAAAGGGGCTTTTACAGGTGCTGAGGCTCGTACCCGGGGAAAATTTGAATTTTCCGACAAAGGCACCCTGTTCTTAGACGAAATCGGAGATCTGCCAATGAAGTCACAGGGAAAATTGCTGCGTGCACTTCAGGAGAAAAAATTTCAGCGGGTAGGGGGCAATGAAGAAATTCCTGTTGATATTCGGGTGGTATGCGCCACCAATCAAAATCTTGAAAAAATGGTGTTTCAAAAAAAATTCCGGCAGGATCTGTTTTACAGGATAAATATTTTTCCCATTTTTATACCGCCCCTTCGCCAGAGAAAAGAGGATATTGTTCCTTTGGCAGAACACATTATAAAAACAGTTAGTTTTGGGAAAAATCATATATTAACGGAAGGGGCCTTCCAAAAACTGAAAGAATATCCCTGGCCAGGCAATGTAAGGGAACTTGCAAACATATTGGAAAGGAGTATTATTCTGACACAGGATACAGGCCAGATTACCGCAGATACTCTTTCATTCCTTCAGGTGGCCCGAGTAGTCCGAACATCCAAACAGAGGCTTGTCCGGCTGCCGGCAGGTGGAATGCCTCTGCAGCAGGTGCAGTTAAGCCTGGTCAGACAGGCATTACAGGCAGCCGGCAATAATCAAACCTCTGCTGCGAAATTGCTGGGTCTGAGCCGGTCTAAGTTCAGAGTATTGGTAAAAAATATGGATGAAAAACATATGGATGGTGAA
>CAXMTQ010000240.1:0-3754 GCA_964196205.1 uncultured Desulfobacula sp. | reverse complement strand
CTTGGCCATCTTCTTTACTCCTCTTTGATTTACCCCTCATTAGTTTATTCCGCCTGCCTTGGTTTTGGAGCCCATGACCGGAATCGAACCGGTGAACCTCTTCCTTACCAAGGAAGCGCTCTACCGACTGAGCTACATGGGCTCTAAGCAGGCGATTAAAATTAATTAAAACTGTTTAACTTAAAAACCCTTATGTCAATTGAAAATCAAAAAAAAAGATGTGGAGCGGGAGACGAGATTCGAACTCGCGACATTCAGCTTGGAAGGCTGAAGCTCTACCAACTGAGCTACTCCCGCTATGCAAAGAAACTAAAATAGTTAATTGCTAATATTAACTATGCAGTAACGATCCTTTAACACAACGTTTTTTAGATCTCCTACACAATACTATGGTGGTGGGGGGAGGATTTGAACCTCCGAAGGCTGAGCCGTCAGATTTACAGTCTGATCCCTTTGACCACTCGGGAACCCCACCACTTTTTTTGGAGCCGATACCCCGAATCGAACGGAGGACATTCTCATTACAAGTGAGATGCTCTGCCAACTGAGCTATATCGGCCCATCTAAATTATCTCTCTGCAACAACCTGTTGACAAAAAGATCGAGGGATAATATCAGAGTGAAACAATATAATCAACTCTAAATTTTAGCAACTTGAATACAACAAGTTTCAATAAGTGAGTTAAGGTTTTAAAAACCTTTGATTACTCTGAATTATTCCTTTTTACGTCAAATAATACCCAATTGCATACAAAAGGGAAATCTTTAATCCATTAAAGCTATTGCAAACATAATAACTTTTTATTATATACAGATAAAATCAAAAAAAGCAAGAAGATTTTAACTGCAAACAAAATAGAAGATACCTTCCTTGTTAGTGAACAAACACTAATATATATACTTGACAACGCTTTCATAGTTTTATAAATAAACTATGAAAATATTAATACAAAATCATTAAGGAGAAAAATGTCTGGATATAAGTTAACCATACTTCTAATACTTGTCTGGATCACAACCGGTTGCCAGCAGGCGTACCAAAACACTTCCTCCAATACATTTACAGGAGAACCGGTTAATCCTATTGATGTGCCCCAGGAGACAATTGAGCATGAGAATTCAAGCTCATATAAAGATAATCAGACTGCCAGCAAACCAGAAAAATATGAAGGGGCTGAACAGGTAGCCACCATAAACGAACCCATTAACATGGAAGCAGAACCTTCTTTAAATAATATAACCGAAGATAATACCTCAATCTCAAACAGTGAACAAGAATCGGAAAAAGAAGATAAAAATTTAGACCAGGCTGCAACCCAGAAAAAAATTGACCAGGCCCTGGAACTTTGTGAATATGCTCAACAGATGTGGGAAAAGGGCAAATTACAAGAAGCGCTGAGCAACCTTGATTCTGCTTATTATTCCATAGTAGAGATTGATTCAGAGATCTATCCTGATTTTAATCAACAGAAAGAAGACATACGATTCTTGATATCAAAACGAATTCTTGAAATATATGCATCCCGCCATATAGTAGCAAACGGACAGCACAATGAGATACCAATTACTTTAAATAAATATGTAAAAAATGAGATAAAAAAACTTACCGGTCCTGACCGGAATTTTTTTGTACAATCCCTTGAACGCTCTCAAAGATACAGGCCTTTTATTGTTGCAGAATTAAAAAAAGCCGGCCTCCCGGAAGAGATTTCCTGGCTGCCTTTAATTGAAAGTGGATTTAAAATCAGAGCATTATCTCGAGCAAGAGCTCTTGGTTTATGGCAGTTTATTCCATCCACCGGATACAAATTTGGATTAAGCCGAAATTATTATATTGATGAACGCCTTGATCCTGAAAAGGCTACCATAGCAGCTATTGCCTATCTAAAAGAACTTCATAACCTTTTTGGGGACTGGACAACAGCCCTTGCAGCATATAATTGCGGTGAATACAGAGTTTTAAGAATCATAAGAAAACAAAAAATAAATTATCTGGACAACTTCTGGGATCTTTTCCAAAGCCTGCCCAGAGAGACTGCCAGGTATGTTCCCAGGTTCCTGGCAACACTGCATATCATAAATAATCTGGAAAAATATAATATAAAAATCAGTAAATCATTATCACCCATCAAATATAAAACATTTGAAATCAAAAAGCAGGTAAGGCTGAAAGATATTGCAAAAGAAATTAATGTGAGTTCAAAAATATTAGCAGACTTAAACCCTGAACTCAGATATGCTCTTCTTCCTTCAGAAGCCTATCAATTAAAAATACCTGAGGAAAAAGCTCAACTTTTTCTTGCAAAAATCGATAACATCAAAACAACTTACTCACCTCCACCAATGTATGTCTATCACCGTGTAAGAAAAGGAGATACACTGTCGGGAATTGCCAGAAAATATAGGACATCCATTCGTGTAATATCTAATGCCAACCATATTAATAGAAAGCACACAATTATTGCAGGCAAAGTTTTAAAAATTCCCAGCAGAAATAACAATATAAGGAATACAGCAATTGCCTCACATAAGATAGAACCCGGTAAGACGGTAAAATACAAGGTCAAGAGTGGTGACAGCCTTTGGATTATTGCAAGAAAATTTGGTACCACCACAAAAACCATAATGAGTGTAAATAAACTTAACAACACCACATTAAGTATTGGTCAAAGACTTTATATTACATCCAAAGAACAGGTTAAAATTGTGAAAAATGGTGGATCAACATACAGAGTCAGATCAGGTGACAGCCCATTTTTAATTGCAAAAAGGCATAATATGAATTTAAACCGATTCCTTGCCTTAAACCATTTAAGTAAACAAAGCACAATTTTTCCAGGCCAAAAATTAATTGTTGAATAGACTCTAATTCAGATAGTTTGTTACATGCAATATGTTTTTCTCTATTTTTTTAATCCGTAGATAATTCCTGATTCATTGGGGCCTGTAAAATCCAACCGTTGAACATCTTTTATCCCCTGGTTCTTGAGCATGCTGAAAATCTGAGCTTCAGAGTATGATTGGCCGCTGTCAGTCCCAAGAAACATGTTAATGGAAAAAAGGGCTGGGAACAGCGGTCCATCCATAGTATTGTTCATGATAAACTCATGGATAAAAATTTTTCCGTTGGCTCTCAGACCTGATACTGCTTTGCTGATAATCATTTCAGCATCCTCAGGACCTTCTCCATGTATAATGTGGGATAACCAGGCTGCATCAAATTCATTTTTATAACTAAAATCCTCTTCAATATAGTTACCTTCGAGAAATTCAACTCTGTCTGAAACATTGAACTGGTTGATAATTTTTTCAGCAAAAGGGCGTGTTGTGGGAAGATCATATATCTTTGCTTTTAATTCAGGGTTATTCAGACAAAAATGTATGGCAAAGGTTCCTGGTCCTCCCCCAAAGTCAAGAAGATTGGTACACCCTTTAAGATCAAGCTCCATTGCAAGATTCGGAGCAACAGCCATGCCGATATTGAACATGCCCAAAAGAAAACTTTCCCGTTTTTTTTCATCTGAAAATGATGACCCTGTTCTAATGGGTTTTCCGCTTAATACTGCCTTATCAATCTTTGACCATGATTCCATAAGGTGATGATGATGCATGATCATAAAACCGATATATTTTGAAGAGTCTTTGTTGAGAAAGGTTAAAGCTGAAGAAGAATTGGAATAGAGATCATCCGTTTTTTGGATCAGGCCCATGGCAGAAAGGGCATTTAAAAGTACAGATACTCCTTTTGGATCTG
>CAXMTQ010000239.1:0-3755 GCA_964196205.1 uncultured Desulfobacula sp. | reverse complement strand
AAATAGATTCAAAATTTAAAGAGATCATTGCGTCTGTGTGGAAGAAAATATCTCATCTTATGTGATCTGACCTGATCTAATGCAGATTGTTCAAGATGGATAATATGTACACCCTCTTTTTGATCAATTGATTTGTATATAATATTACCATCCGGACCTATAAGCAGGCTTATACCTGGAAATACAAGTCCTTTCAAGTTATCCCCTGTCTGGTTGCATGCAGCAATATAAAGTCCATTATCATATGCTCTGGCTGTTAAATGCCGAATCCATGAATTATATTTATCCTGGGAACTGCCCCGGGGCGAAGCATGGGGTATAAATATTACATCAGCCTTTTTTAAAGCCATTGCAAGAGTAAGTTCAGGGAAATGTGCATCATAACAAAGCTGAACACCCATTTTAAATCCATGGGAGGTAAAAATTTTGATTTGATTTCCCGGAGAAAAATATTGTTTTTCAAAGGGTGAGGTATGAATTTTTCTGTATATTTCAAAAGTTCCTGTTGGATTAAAAATCAGGTGTGAAGCATAAATATGTTTTTCAGGAGCTTTTTCAGCAAGGCCGACCAGGATGGTCATATCTAACTGTCTTGCAATGTCTGAAAATTTTTTGACCATATCCTGATTAACAGATCTGCAAATGGAAAAAATATCTGAACCTGAAACATAACCGGTAAGATTCATTTCAGGAAAAACAACTATTTTTGCTTTTTTTTTAAAAGCCTTTGATATAAAATCAAGAGTTGAAGCAATGTTATTCTTAAAATCTCCGGCAATACTGTTTTGGACAATCAGGGCAGCTTTCATACACTTTTATAATTTAAAATTAGCACTTATCTTAAATACTTTTGTTGCAGGCAGGTTGAGTATGGTTTCAACACCTGTTTTCTGTGATATCTCGTTAAGGCTTTTCTCTATTATTTCAATGGAAGGAGCAATAAAAGTAAACCAGACATTAAATTGATGATCTCTTTTATAATTGTGTGTTACTCCTGAGTAGGAATTGACAGTTTTTGTAAACAGTTTTAATCTGGCTTCAGGTACTTTTGCAGCACAGAGAGTTGAATGATGTCCAAGTTTATCAGGGCTGAAATTGCCTCCAATACGTCTTATAAGCATATCCTCTTTCATCTGGATAACTCTTTGAATTAATTCGTTTTCCAAAATGCCAAGCCTGTCAGCAATAATTTTATAGGGCCTTGAAGAGATAGGAAAATCAACCTGGATATTGTTAAGGATTTTTTTATTGGTATTATCAATTACAGGCATTTTATTGATTCCATGTAAAAAAAAAGCTCTGCATAAAAAATGCAGAGCTTTTAAAATTTTAAATACAAATATTTAATTTGATTTTTATACTATACACATCCTGTTGGTTTTGGAAGACCAGCCATTTTACATGCACCTTTTCCAGGACCTGAAGGATAAAGTTCATAAATGTGTTTAAGTTTAAACTTGGTCAGTTTGGAAAGAACACGGACCATTGGTGCAATACCATTTTTTTCATAATAATCCTGGAGAACTTTGATAAGTTTCCAGTGTTCATCATTCATCTCCTCAATACCTTCCTGACCTTTTACATACTCGACCCACTCTTCACTATAAGTATTGTAATCAAGAAGAAATCCATCTTCATCTATTTCAAAAGATTTACCTTCAAAATCTACTGTTGCCATTTAACCGTACCTCCTGTAATTTGTTAACTTTACTATCATTTTAAGACATCTTGTCTCGGCTTCTATATATAAAAACTAAACATATATTAACAAACAGGTATTTGTCAATATAAAACCATTTAGATTTAATATTTTTTTGGACTCATATTAAGTTCACCTTTTAATTAATTTTTTTATTAATTAAACATTATGTTATAAATGGATATTCTAATTGTTCACAACCCGTTCCAGGGTGATTACCTTATGTCCGCTGGATGGACATGGCAACACCGCCATCAGATTTTTGCGTAGTGACAAATGAATGACTGATGTTTAAAAGGTTGCTTTATAGATCAAACTATGGCATATTTTGATCTATAAAATAAGGGTTTATAAATCATGGAATCAAAACACTGGAACTGGCAACAGGACGATTGGCCAAATTTTTCTTATGATAATGAAAGATTAGGTTCCCTGGAAAATGAATACACCAAAGAATCAGGTATCTCTCTTGGTGTTATGCGGCATCTTTCCAAGAAAGATCAAGACGAATTAAGAATTAAAATTATCTGCAATGAAGCCTTGAAAACTTCTGAAATAGAAGGCGAGTTTTTAGATAGGGACAGCCTTCAATCATCTATCTGCAAAGAATTTGGTATGGGAGAAAAATATTTACATGGTAATATAAAACCGGAAGAAGCTGGTATAGCTATGATGATGAAAGATTTATACATTAATTTCAATTCTCCTTTAACCAATGAAACACTTTGTGCTTGGCAAGACATGTTATTTATAGGGAGAACAGATTTAGAAAGAGGAAAATATCGTACAAGTAATGATGACATGCGGGTGGTGTCTGGACGGGTTGATAAACCAAAAATTCATTTTATTGCTCCACCAGCATCTAAAATTCAAAAAGAAATGGATCAGTTTATAAGCTGGTTCAATAGCACTGCCCCAGGCGGGGAAGCGTCATTGTCACCATTAATCAGGGCTGGTATAGCGCATTTATATTTTGTAACCATTCATCCTTTTGAAGATGGTAACGGACGTATCGCAAGAGCTTTAACTGAAAAATCCCTGTCTCAAAATTTGGGGAAACCGACACTTATCGCTTTATCTTCGATTCTCAATGATAAAAAAAAAGATTATTATAAAATTTTAGAACTGCAAAATAAAAACAATCAGATTACGCCCTGGCTTTTTTACTTTGGCAAAACAGTTATTCAGGCACAGAAACAAACAATAAAACAGGTTGATTTTGTGATAGCCAAAGCTAAATTTTTTAATGCTTATGAAACGCTTCTAAATCTAAGACAAAAAAAGGCTGTATTACGGATTTTTAAAGAAGGCCCAAAAGGTTTTTCCGGGGGCTTTAGTGCTAAAAACTATATATCAATTGTCAAAACCACATCGGCAACAGCAACAAGGGATTTAAAAGATTTAGTTAATAAAGGAATTTTCTTAAAAACAGGCAAATTAAAAAGTACACGCTATGAGCTGAATTTTACTCCTTTTTATCCAACATATTTTTTAAAACAACCTGAAAACAAAGATTAAAATAATGACAGAAAATGAACAACTCAAACAGCAACTCTGGAACATTGCCAATACCCTTCGTGGTAAAATGAAAGAATATGTCCAGATTTTTGTGACAGGACTTGTGGCTTAGGAGAACTGCCTGCAATTTTGTCAGGCATAAGAAGACAATTTTTCTATGGAAAAAATAATTATAATCTGTGGCCCCACCGGGATCGGCAAAACCTCATTTGCAATAAGACTTGCAAGGCTTTTTAACGGTGAGATCATAGGGGCAGATTCAATGCAGATATACAGACACATGGATATCGGTACTGCAAAACCGGATGAAGAAGAGCAAAAACTTATTTCACACCATTTAATTGATTTTCTTGATCCCGGGGAAAACTTTGATGCTGCCATGTATGCAAAGGCTGCTGACAGAGTAATAAAAGAGATCTTTGCCAGGGGGAAAACCCCTTTTATTGCAGGCGGTACAGGCCTTTATATCAAGACTCTCCTGCATGGTCTGTTCAGATCTGAACCCATTTGTGAAAAAACATTATCAAAATTGAACAGG
>CAXMTQ010000238.1:0-3785 GCA_964196205.1 uncultured Desulfobacula sp. | reverse complement strand
ATAAGGTTTTTGAAAAATGTTAAAAACAACAGTTTAACTATTTTTGAGTCAAGTGAAGTTGATCCAGGGGTTGTAATCAAGCTTCTTGAAGAAGAGTATAATCTTGAAGATATGGTGCAAGCCTCTAAAAAAGGTTATCAGGTTTTTACTCAAGCATTGAGGAAAAAAAGTTTTTTCCCCACTTCAGACCTTTGCTTGAAACTCCATGAGAACACAAAGGATTTTTTCAAAGATAAATCTGAAGAAGAGCTTGTCATTGAATATGATGATATTGAAGCCTTTCCAGGAGAAGAAGAATTCCTGATGGATGATGATGTAGAGATAGATAAAATTCTGGAAGATGATGGAGATACCAAGGAAGATGAGATGAAGGAGATTGATTCTGAGGATGATACTCCGAAATTTACTCCTGAAGATACTTCTGAACACGAAAATTAGAGCTGATAATGAAAGATACCATTAAAAAAATTGTGGTTGAAGCTGCTGAACAGGCATTTAAGAATGGGATGCTGCCAAGTGATCAAATCCCGGATATTCAAATTGAAGAGACAAAACATCAAACACATGGAGATTATTCCACAAATTTTGCAATGGTCAGTGCCTCCATTCAAAAAATGTCGCCCCGCAAAATAGCTCAAAGCATTGTATTGGAAATTGAAGCTGGTAAAAAAGGTAAAAACAGAAGCCTTGTGGAAAAGGTTGAAATAGCAGGGCCTGGATTTATTAATTTTTTTCTCTCCAATAAAGCATGGCATCCTGTGGTTGACCATATCCTTGACCAGGATAAATTATATGGTTCTTCCAATATTGGGAAAAATGAAAAAGTGCAGGTGGAATTTGTAAGTGCCAATCCCACAGGCCCTCTGCATGTCGGTCATGGAAGGGGAGCAGCTGTTGGTGATTCTGTGGGCAATATCCTCTCCTTTGCAGGATTCAGTGTTCAAAAAGAGTATTATATTAATGATTCAGGTCGTCAGATAAAAACTCTTGGAACCTCTGTGTGGTTAAGGCTTTTGCAAAAAAGAGGAGAACAGATTGATTTTCCCGATGATTGCTATAAAGGCGATTATATAAAAGAACTTGCCAATGAGATACTTGAAAAACAGGGTAATGAGTTTATTAAACAGGATGAGAAAGATGCCATAGCAGTTTGTGCAAGATTTGCAGCAAAGAAAATTCTTCAGGGAATTAAAGATG
Organism: uncultured Desulfobacula sp.; assembly: GCA_964196205.1. Classification (GTDB taxonomy): domain Bacteria; phylum Desulfobacterota; class Desulfobacteria; order Desulfobacterales; family Desulfobacteraceae; genus Desulfobacula. The sequence continues at coordinate 2,588 of CAXMTQ010000238.1, read as the reverse complement.
ACCTCTCAAATTTCGGCATCACATTTGATCAATGGTTCAGCGAACAGAGTTTGTATGAATCAAAAAGAGTTGAAAAAGCCATTGATACGTTTAAATCAAAAGATCTGATTTATGAAGAAGATGGTGCGCTGTGGTTTAGAACCATGGACTTTGGTGATGAAAAAAACAGGGTGGTTGTAAAAAGCAGTGGGCTGACAACTTATTTTGCTTCTGATATTGCCTATCATATGGAAAAATATGAGCGCGGCTTTGACAGGATCATTGATGTCTGGGGGGCAGATCATCATGGTTATATTAAAAGGATTGATGCCTGTGTTGTGGCTTCAGGTAAAAAAAGTGAACAATTTGAAGTAATACTTGTCCAGCTGGTTAATCTTCTCAGAGATGGCAAGCCCTTCCAGATGTCCACAAGAGCAGGCCAGTTTGTCACACTCAAAGATATTGTTGATGAAGTGGGCAAAGATGCTGCAAGATTTATGTTTTTAAGCCGCAGTTATGATTCAGGGCTTGATTTTGATCTTGAACTTGCCAAACAGAAAGATTCTGAAAATCCTGTATATTATGTCCAGTATGTCCATGCAAGAATTACAGGTATTCTTTTAAAGGCAAAGCAGGAAAAGATTATCCATGATATTGATTTTAACAGGGGAGAGCATCTGGATCTTTTAAATGAACCAGCAGAAATCAAGCTTATAAAGATATTAAATGCCTTTAGGGAAAATGTGGAAAAAAGTGCTGTTACCCTGCATCCTCATATTATTTTTACATACCTTATGAACCTTGCTTCGGCATTCCATGGCTATTATAACAAACACAAGGTCATTGGTGACGATATAAAAATAGTTAAAGCTCGGTTAAGCCTTGTTCTTGCAGTAAAAAAAGTCATCAGAAATGGATTGACACTTCTCGGGGTTTCAGCACCCGAAAGAATGTAACTAAGGAACTTCATGAAATATTTTAAAGGGCTTTTAAAATATTCTATATATATATTTATTGCTGCATGGATGTTTTTTCTTGGCATCATAGTTGGGCGGGGAAATTCTCCGGTGAAGTTTGATACTCAGAAATTTCAAAAAAGACTTGAAACTATAGCGCACGATTTTGGAGCCCAAAAAAAAATCCCTGGCAAAATAGATTTAAAATTTTATGATGTCCTTGACAGACCAGAGCTTGAGGAGGATGCTTCCCACAATAAAAGCAAGGCAAAAGGAAAAGTTGTGGAGATCCTTCCTAAAAAAGAGGTTGTTACAGACTCAATCCTTATGAAAACAAGCAAAAAAAGAGAGACCTTTAAAAAAGAAGAGATCAAGGTACAAGAAAAAAACAAACCAGAAGTTAAGAAAAGCCTTGAAAAGAGAAGTAAAAAGAAGATTATACCCCAAAAGATTTCACAAGGTAACTACACTGTCCAGATTGCTGCTTATAAAAATTTTAAAGATGCTGTTACCCAGATGGCAATTTTAGAAAAAAAGGGGATTTCTTCATACAGGGTTAAAGGGTCCAAAAACGGTGTGACTTGGTATAGAGTCCGATCAGGTTCTTTTGAAAATCTTGATGAAGCAACTGAATTTAAGAAAAAATTAGATAAAATCAAAATTAATTCAATGATTTTAAAAAAGGATGATAATGAAGATATCAAAGGATGAAGTTGAAAACATAGCTCATCTTGCCAGATTAAAGATAGATGACCTGCAAAAAGAGAAAATGGCAGAGCAGCTGAGCAATATACTTCAATATGTTGATAAGCTCAAGGATATCAATGTTGAGGGTGTTAAACCCTCTTCAGGTGCTGCTTTTATGAATAATGTACTGCGGGACGATAAATTGCAGGAATCGCCCGGGCCCGGCGTAACCCTTGCCAATGCACCTGAGAGAGATGAAGATTTTTATATAGTTCCCAAGACTATAAAGTAAAGGATAATATTCATGGAATTGCATGAACTTAATATATCAAGCGTTAGACAACTGCTTTTAGACAGAGAAATTACATCTTTCGACCTGACTCAAGTTCTGCTTCAGCGTATTGAAAAATTTGATGAAAAAATAGGTGCCTTTATCACAATTGATAAAGAAAGGGCGCTTGAACAGGCAAAAAAAGCAGATGAGGATATTGCCAATAACAATATATCAGTCCTGACAGGGATACCCATTGCCTTGAAAGATCTTTTGTGCACAAAAGGCATTAAAACAACATGCGGATCAAAAATTCTTGATAATTTTATACCCCAATATGATGGAACTGTTGTCTCAAAATTAAAGGAAAATGGTGCTGTTATTATTGGCAAGACCAATCTTGATGAGTTTGCCATGGGATCTTCAACAGAGAATTCTTCCTATCAGATTACCAGAAATCCATGGAACAAAGATCATGTGCCCGGTGGTTCAAGCGGCGGCTCTGCTGCTGCCGTTACAGCAGGATTCTGCTGTGCAGCACTTGGCTCGGATACAGGAGGTTCCATCAGGCAGCCTGCTTCCCACTGTTCGGTTGTAGGTCTTAAACCAACCTATGGCAGGGTGTCACGGTTTGGCCTGGTTTCCTATGGATCATCCCTTGACCAGATAGGGCCTATTACAAAAGATGTCAAAGA
>CAXMTQ010000237.1:0-3786 GCA_964196205.1 uncultured Desulfobacula sp. | reverse complement strand
CAAGGATCTTGATTCCATCGTGTTTTAACTCTTTTGCAAATTCACTGTCTATTTTTATAGGATTTAGAAACAGAGTCACTCTTTTGGGAGAAATCAAAACAAAAGCAATATTAACAGGATTTGTATGAATGTCTGTTCCACGCAGATTCAATGTCCATGCAATATCATCAAGAGTGGCCATCAGATGGAAGGATGCACCTGCATCATTCATGCGGTCCCGGATTTGTTCAAGTTTTTCTTCCCGGCTTTGCCCAGCATATTTTTTAGAAAAAGAGAAGGCTTTTGACACCGGTATTAGGGGACAATCTCTCCATAGGGGTTTTATAAAATCAATATTGGTATTTAATAAAATTCCTCTCTCCTTATACATGATTTTATATTTTTTCACCTTGATCATGCTGAACAAGTTCCCATCAATACCAATGGTGTCTCCCGGTTTCAGTGTGTCAGCAAGGTATTTTTCAAAGTCTGGAACATCTGGTTCTCCCATTTTGTACAGTTCAAATACAGATCCTTTAATCTGTTTAGCAGCCTGTATATAATATCGAAAATCCGTCCATAAAATTGCATGTTCAAGTGTAATAACAGCTGTTCCTGCAGATCCTGAAAACCCTGTAAGCCACTGCCTTGCCAGCCAGTGTTCAGCTATATATTCACTTTGATGAGGATCACTGCTTGGAATAACAACAGCAGCAATATTGCTATCTCTCATCAGTTGCCTTATACGGTTAATTTTTTCATCTGTATGCATGATTCAACCTGACCCTTTATTGGTTAACAAAACAGTTAATATTTATCACAATTTTTTTTTATAAAACATATCTTTTATTTTTATATTTCCATGTTAATATAAGCATTTTAATAACAAGCAGAATAATGGAGCCTGATAAAGATGGAATATAATTTTGACGAAATAATCAACAGAACCCACACAGCTTCCATGAAGTGGGAAAAATACCGAGACAGAGACATAATCCCCATGTGGGTAGCTGATATGGATTTCAAAGCACCCCAGCCTGTTCTGGATACTCTCCAGCAAAGTATTGAACATGGAATTTTCGGATACACCCTCATCCCTGACGGGCTGAATGAAATCATTATTGACAATCTCTATACTCTCTATAATTGGAAGATTGAAAAAGAGTGGCTCATATGGACTCCCGGAGTTGTAAGTGCTTTAAATGTTGCCTGTGCAGTCTGCGGTTCCTCTTTTGACAAAATTGTTACAACAACTCCTGCATATCCCCCCTTTCTCACTGCTCCCTCAAACCATGGAAAGCTTCTTGCAACTGTTCCCATGATTGAAATTAACCAGCGTGCAACCCTTGACTATCATGCACTTGAAAAAGAATTTAAAAGCAATAATACCAGCCTTTTCATGTTCTGCAACCCGTACAACCCGTGCGGCAGTGTCTTTACTAAAAATGAAATAAACCAGCTTGTAGAACTTTGTGCAAAATATGATGTTATCATCTGCTCAGATGAAATACACAGCGATTTTGTGCTGGATCAGAATAAGTACCATATTCCGACAGCATCTATATCAAAAACAGCTGCAAACCAGACCATTACTTTAATGGCTCCTTCCAAAACATATAATATCCCGGGGCTTGGATGTTCTTTTGCCATTATTCAGGATGAAAATTTAAGGAAAAAATTCAAATCCAGATCAAAAGGTTTGATCCCGGAAGTAAACCTTCTCGGACTTTTTGCTGCAAAAACAGCTTACAAGTCCTGTCATGAATGGCTTGCCCAGTTAATTATCTATCTTAGAAAAAATCGCGATATTGTTCAAGAGCATATAAATAAAATGCCGGGATGCAGACTCAACCCCATTGAATCCACCTATCTTGCCTGGATTGATGTAAGAGATACCAATATAGAAGATCCCACAGCTTTTTTTGAACAGGCAGGAGTGGGTCTTTCAGATGGTAAATTTTTCGGTCAAAAAGGATTTGTCCGGCTCAATTTTGGCTGTCCCAGAACTGTTCTTGAAAAAGGTCTAAAAAGAATGGCTGCTGCGTTTTTATAATTGACAGTTTCTTTTAATTCAAAATTGAAAGCTATTATTTCAGATATTTTTAGATAAAATGCTTCACACAAGATATAATTTATTTGTTGCAACATTAATATTTGTCTGATATTTAAAAAATAAGTTTCATAAAATTTAATTGGACAATGGGTTAATTATAAAGGACTGCATGTGATTAAAGTTAGCAACATTTCCAAACATTTTGGCGGTATCAAAGCTGTTGACAAGGTGGATCTGCATATTAAGAAAGGTTTAATTACAGGCCTTGTCGGTCCCAATGGAGCAGGTAAAAGCACTCTATTCAATCTTATTGCGGGACTCTACCCTCCAACAGATGGTGAAATTTATCTTGAAGGAGAAGATATAACTAAGTTAAACTCCCACAACCTGTTTCATAAAGGGCTTTTAAGAACATTCCAAATTGCCCATGAATTTCCAACTCTCACTGTATTTGAAAATTTAATGATGGTTCCCGGCAGTCAGCTTGGAGAAAATATTATAAATTCCTGGTTAAAACGCGGGCAGATTCGCAAACAGGAGAAAGAACTGCAGGAAAAAGCCGAAGAAGTATTGGAATTTTTAAATATTATACACCTTAAAAATGAGCTGGCAGGAAGGCTTTCCGGAGGGCAGAAAAAACTGTTAGAACTTGCCCGTACAATGATGGTTGACGCTAAAGTAGTCTTGCTGGATGAAGTTGGCGCAGGAGTGAATCGCACTCTTTTACGTCATATTGGTGATGCAATTATAAAACTCAACAAGGAGCAGGACTATACATTCTGCATGATTGAGCATGACATGGATTTTATCTCAAGATTGTGCAACCCTGTAGTTGTCCTGACAAATGGGAGCGTTCTAACCTCTGGCACTCCAGAAGAGATCCTAAATAATGAAGAGGTTATTGATGCTTATCTTGGAAAAGGGATTAAAGAATAGGTGACAACATAAATGGCTTATTTATCAGGAAAAAATATAACAGCTGCATATGATTACAGTGTTCCTATACTCAATGACTGTACTGTAGAGGTGAATAAAGGCGAACTTGCTGTTATTGTAGGACCTAATGGAGCAGGCAAATCAACTGCTATGAAGGTATTGCTGGGTATGCTTAAACAGAGCAAAGGTTCAGTAACTTTGGAGGGCAAAGACATCTCCAATTTATCTGTTCAAAAAAGGATAACTCTTGGTATCGCCTTTGTACCTCAGACTGATAATGTCTTTCCAACAATGACAGTACAGGAAAATCTTGAAATGGGAGCTTTTTTAAGAACAGATGATATATCACAAACCATGGAAGAAGTTTATGATCTGTTTCCCATCCTTCATAACAGAAGCAACCAGCTGGTAGGACAGCTATCAGGAGGGCAGCGCCAGCAGGCTGCATTTGGAAGGGCAATGATGACACAACCATCAGTGATGCTGCTGGATGAACCAACAGCAGGAGTGTCACCAATAGTAATGGATGAAATTTTTGGCAATATTTTACGTCTTAAAAAATCAGGCAGGGCAGTGCTGATGGTAGAACAAAATGCTAAGCAGGCATTAACAATTGCAGACAAAGGTTATGTCCTGGTTTCAGGAAGCAATGAACATACTGGCACAGGTAAAGAACTTCTAGCCGACCCTGTGGTACGAAAATCTTTTCTTGGAGGGTAAATGCCTGAGTTTACAGACATTCTTAATGCTGTTGTTTTAATGTGCAATTTCATGATTGTTCCTGCTTTATCATATGGCTCCCAGCTGGCTCTTGGTGC
>CAXMTQ010000236.1:0-3787 GCA_964196205.1 uncultured Desulfobacula sp. | reverse complement strand
ACGGCAATTCTGTCCTGTTAAAGGTGAAATAAAATATTGATAAAATTTAATAAATAATGATAATAGCTTCTTCATAATTTTGCCAATGCTATTTTTGAAAAAAGTTTATCAACCTTTTCAATAATTTCTAAGTTAGATAGCGTAGTCAGACCTTTTCTTGCAATGATATTTATATCCTTTGGCCCTGAAATATTCTCTTTGTTATGTCTGAAATATTCTCTGATAATTCTTTTTATCCTGTTTCGCTCTACTGCATTTCCTACTTTTTTTGATATTGTAATTCCAATTCGATTGTTTTGAACTGTTCCTTTAAACACAATTGCTATAAAGCAATCTGTATATACCCTTTTTCCCTGTTTCGAAAGTTTTAAAAACTGACCTCTTTTCAGAAGCCTTACCTTTTTTGGAAAACAGAAGTTTGTCAAGTTTCTGACCTTCAGGTTATAAATTCCTTTATTAAACGCTTAATTTTTTTCTTCCTTTTGCTCTTCTTGCGTTAATAACGCGTCGCCCACCCGTTGTGGACATTCTTTTAAGAAACCCGTGTTTTCTCGTTCTTTTCCGATTGCTTGGCTGAAATGTTCGTTTCATAGATTTACCAATCCTTAGTTTAAATTTACTTTATTCTATTCTGTTACTGTCATAAACTACCATAAACGAAATATAATAAAGTTTTTCCAAAAAAATGTCAAGAATGAAAAAAGTAAAACTTTGTTTTTTTAGAACTGAGAAATGATCACTTTTATAACACATTTAACCCGCCTTGATTAAAAAAATAACTTTCGAAATACTATCTTGAAATTTTATATTTAAGTATATATCTTTATCGAAAAGTTTGAACTCACGTTATGTTTGCACCACAGGAAATTTTTAAACAGAGATATTTACAAATGAAATTTCAAAATATTACTTATTCGGTTCCATGGAATCTGTTTTTGATCACAGCAGGCAGCATTATTTTTGCCATCGGCCTGAAAGCCATAATCATACCTCATGGAATGATTATTGGAGGGTTCACGGGAATGAGTGTCCTCCTGTTTTACTATTCCGATATTTTCACGCCCGGTATCTGGTATATGATCATTAATATACCAGTATTTTTCATAGGCTGGAAATTTATCAGCAAACGATTTTTATATTATAGTCTTTTCGGGGCCATTCTCCTGACCATTTTTATTGACATGATTCAATTTGAAATAGCAATCAAAGATCACTGGTTGGCAGTCCTTGCCGGGGGAAGCATGATTGGTGCAGGAGCAGGAATTATTTTCAGATCTCTTGGATCATCAGGCGGCAATGATATTATTTCCATACTTTTGAACCAGAAATATGGCATCCGTATAGGAACCTATAATTTTGTATTTAATTTTATCCTCCTGCTGTTGAGTTTCGGTACTCTGGAGATTGATATCATCCTCTATTCAATGGCTGCATCTTATATCATTGGCCAGATCATAGAGTCATGCATGACCCTTTTCAACCAGAGAAAAATGATCTTTATTATTTCTGAGGTACCGGAAGAAATAGCAGATGAAATCATGAAGAAATTAAACCGGGGAGCCACTTTTTTAAAAGGTCAGGGTGCTTATACCGGCAGGGACAAAAAGATTATTCTTGTTATAGTCAATACCTATCAGATAAAGCGGGTTGAAGAGATTGCCTTTAACATAGATCCAGATGCATTTCTTATTACGGAAAATACCTTTAACGTTCTGGGAAAAGGATTTTCACAAAGAAAAGTGTATTGATTATCTATTTTTTTTACAACCTCTGCTTTCGCAAATAGGTATATATCTGGTCCCTGAGAGATATAATATTAAGTTGATCTTCCACTAATTATAGAAAATCTTCAATTGGAGAATACTCAAGGCCAAAGGCTTCAGCAACTGCTTTATAAGTAATCTTGCCTCTAATTATATTGGCTCCTCTTTTGATTTCTTTATTGTCCTGCATTGCTTTTTTCCAGCCCTTGTTGGCAATCTGGATTGCATAGGGCAGGGTTGCATTGGTAAGGGCAATAGTGGAGGTTTTTGCTACAGCACCAGGCATATTGGCAACACAATAGTGAATAACACCATCAATTTCATAACAGGGGTTGTCATGTGTGGTTGGTCTGGATGTTTCAAAACAACCGCCCTGATCAATGGCAACATCAACAATCACGGAACCGTTTTTCATATCCTTAAGCATATCCTTTGTAAGAAGCTTTGGTGCCTTTGCTCCTGCAACAAGCACTGCTCCAATAACAACATCTGCTCTTAAAATAAAATCTCTTAAAATCGCTGCATTGGACATTACAGGAAAACAGTTTGCCGGCATTACATCATCAAGATATGACAGCCTTTCAAGGTTTGTATCAAGGATATAAACCTTGGCGCCAAGTCCACATGCCATTTTAGCTGCATTTATACCCACAACACCTCCTCCGATTACAACAACCGTGGCAGGTTCAACACCTGTTACCCCTCCAAGAAGTATGCCCATACCACCCTGGGGCATTTCAAGATATTTTGCAGCCTCCTGGGTTGCCATACGTCCTGCAACCTCACTCATGGGAAGCAAAAGAGGAAGAGACCCATTATCTTTTTCAATGGTTTCATAGGCGATATCAATTGACTTACTCTTGATAAGACCCATTGTCTGCTGCTCATCAGCTGCAAGATGAAGATATGTAAAAACAATCTGATCTTCTTTTATCAAATCATATTCTGAGGGCTGAGGCTCTTTAACATGCATGACCATATCTGATTTTTTAAAAACTTCAGCAGGAGTGTCAATTATTGTAGCACCTGCAGATTCATATGCACTGTCAGGATATCCTGCTCCTGCCCCTGCATCTTTTTCAACAAGGATTGTATGACCGTTGTGAACCATGGCAATAACACCACCAGGTGTCATGCTGACCCTTTTTTCGGCAATTTTTATTTCTCTTAAAATACCTACAATCATTTTTTATCTCCTTTAAATTATAGATTGTTTTTCCCCATAAGTTATAAACCCCATCAGATTTTTTTTGAATATCAATGGTTAATGCGCCTGGGCCCAGTTTTCTCCTGTTCCGAAATTCACCTTTAGCGGCACCTTAAGCGGATAGACATTTTCCATAACGCTTTTTGCAAGATCCATTAGTTGGTCTTTCTCTTCAAAGGGTGTTTCAAATATAATTTCATCATGGACAGATAAAAGCATTTTTGAACTGAGACTGTTTTTTTCTAAGGCTGCTTCCATTTTTATCATGGCAAGTTTGATTAAATCGGCAGCACTTCCCTGTATCGGTGTGTTGACAGCTGCCCTTTGTGCAAAATTTCGAACATTAACATTGGAGGAGTTAATATCATCAAGACGACGTTTCCTACCAAAAATTGTAAAAACTTCACAGGTTTTTTTAGTCTCTTTTATGGTTGTATCAATAAATGTTTTAACTCCGGAATATCGTTTAAAATAATTTTTAATATAGGTATCTGCCATTTTCCGGCTTATATTGAGATCATTTGCAAGTCTGAATGCGCTCATGCCATATACAATGCCAAAATTTATGGCCTTTGCCTGGCTTCTTAAATCACTGGTTACAAACTGCGGCATGACCTCAAAAACTTCCAGGGCTGTTCTTGTATGAATATCTTCGTCATTTTTAAATGATTTAATAAGAATTTTATCATCAGCACAATGGGCAAGGACTCTGAGTTCTATCTGGGAGTAATCTGCTGAAATCAGGATATGGTCAGGTTTCGGGATAAAAGCTTTTCTTATTTTTTTGCCTTCGCTTTTGCGGATGGGAATATTTTGA
>CAXMTQ010000235.1:0-3809 GCA_964196205.1 uncultured Desulfobacula sp. | reverse complement strand
TATTAAATTCATCATTTCCAATTCCTGTGCCTAATGCTGTTATTAATGTTCCGACCTCTTGGGAAGATAACATTTTATCAAATCTTGCTTTTTCAACATTTAAAATTTTCCCCTTTAAAGGAAGTATAGCCTGGAAGCGTCTGTCACGTCCCTGTTTAGCGCTGCCGCCCGCAGAATCTCCCTCCACAAGAAAAAGTTCTCTCTCAGCAGGATCTGCATACTGGCATTCTGCAAGTTTTCCCGGCAGAGTTGAATCTAATAGAGTTCCTTTTTTTCTTGCAAGCTCTCTTGCTCTTTTAGCAGCATCCCGTGCCCTTGCAGCATCAACAGCCTTGGATATTATTTTTTTTGCAATATTCGGGTTTTCCTCAAGATAATGGCCGAGTTTTTCATTTAAAAGAGATTCAACAATACCTTTAACTTCATTATTTCCAAGCTTTGTTTTGGTTTGGCCCTCAAACTGCGGTTCCATAAGTTTCACAGAAATAATAACAGAAAGGCCTTCTCTCATATCATCTCCGCCAAGCTTAATATTCTGCATGTTTTTAGGCAGATTTTTTGACCCGGAAGTAACATATGAATTTACAGTACGGGTTAAAGCACCCTTAAAACCTGATACATGAAATCCACCTTCAATCGTCCTTATATTATTGGCATAGGAATAGAGTTTTTCTTTAAATGTATCATTATATTGAATTGCCACCTCAATCTGTACATCTTTTTTTTCACCTACAATATGAATAGGATCGTGCAGAGGTGTACAAGATCTGTTTAAATATTCAACAAAGGATATAATTCCACCTTCATAATGAAAACTTTCTTTTTCAGCAGAGCGTTCATCTTCAATGATAATTGTTATCCCTTTATTTAAAAAGGCAAGTTCACGCATTCTTCTTGAAAGGGTTTCAAAAATAAATTCATTTTCATTCAATATTTCAAAATCAGGACTGAATGTTATTTTTGTTCCCTGTTTATCTGTATCTCCATTAACAATTAAATCTGTTTTTTTATTTCCCTTGGAATAGGTTTGATAATAAATTTTCCCATTTTTATAAACTTCCATTTCAAGAAGTTCGGAGAGAGCATTTACAACGGAAATTCCCACACCGTGTAAACCTCCTGATACTTTATAGGAATCCTTATCAAATTTACCACCGGCATGAAGTTTAGTCATAACCACTTCACATGCTGGTATATGCTCTGTTTCATGCATTTCAACAGGAATACCACGACCATTATCTTCAACACTTACACGCATATCAGTATGAATAATTACATTAATGGTGTCACAATGTCCTGCCATTGCCTCATCAATACTATTATCCACTACTTCATAAACAAGATGATGAAGACCTTCAAGGTCAACATTTCCTATATACATAGAAGGTCTTTTTCTTACAGCTTCAAGACCTTCAAGTACTTTTATACTATCTGCTGTATACTCTTTAGTTGTTGTATTTTTATTCACAGGTAACCCTTTTATATAAAAGAGTAATTTAAATTTAATAACTCTTTCATGGTTTGTTGTGTGGCAAAGTTAATGACCAAAAATCAGATCTGCCACATGGCAGTTAGTTTATGATATATGCATCGCCATTATTGCACAAACAGTTTTATTATCTTTAATCCCCTTTATAATACAGGGGCTTTTATCGCCTTTAATATTTACAATAACAATATCATCTTCAAAAACACTTAAAGCATCCATAAAATACCTTGGATTAAAAGCACTTTTAATCTCTTCTCCTGAATAAGAGATCATCATCTCCTCTTTTGATTCACCTATTTCAGGGTTTGTTATTGTAACGATGAGTTCATTATTCTTAAAATTTAAAATCACAGATTTAAAATCATCTGATGTTAAAATAGAAATTCTTTTCATGAGAGTTGAAAACATTCTTTTATCCATTTCAATAGGAATCATCTCTTCATCATTTAATATTGGTTTATAATCAGGATATTCACCTTCAAGAAGTTTAATCATCATGGATTCATTTGAGCTTTGAGAGATAAAATGATTATCTTTAATTCCCACTTTTACTTCATTTTTATTGGTATCTATAAATTTACTTAATTCTGACAGCCCTTTTTTTGGAATAATTACACTCTCATCAGGTAAATGAAAATCGCCTTTAAATTTTGCATCACAGCAGTGAAGTCTTCTTGAATCTGTTGATACAATTCTTATTCTCTCTTCAGTATTTCCTTTATTATTTTGGGAAATTTTTTCAATTAAAGAGCCTATAACATATATTCTTTTTTCTTCGCCTGAATAATTAACAATAGTAGCTATATCAACCATTTTTTTTAAATCTTTGGACTTTAATTCTATAAATTCTATATCTTCTATCATTGGAGTTTCAGGAAAATTTTCATAATCAGAAGCAACAATATGAAAAATACTGTCTCCTTTTCCTATTTCAACCCACCTTTTTTCTATTTCATTAACAAGAATATTGTCTTCTGGATATTCTCTTATAATTTCAAAAAATTTTTTTGAATTAATTGACAAAACACCCTCTTTTTCCACCTGGGCATCATAGGTTCCAAGAAAAACTGTTTCAAGATCATTTGCAGTTATTGAAATTTGTGATCCAACCGCTTTGATAAGAATATCAGCTGTAATAGTTAAACTGGTTGTTCTTCCAGTAATTCCTTGAATTTTTGAAAGAACATTTAAAATTTGTTTTCTATCAAATGAAAATTTCATTTCATTTCCTTTTTTTAAATATATCTTTAAAGATTTATATCAATTTGTCTGATTTATCAATTATTAAATAAATCGTGTTACATATTTCTTTTTATCTTTTATTAATTACTTATTTAAAATAATAATAATAATAAGTCGTGTTTAAATGTTTAAAATTTTATAAACACTTAAAATTATTGTTTTGTAATTGAAAAAACAGTGTTAAAAAAAGGTTTATATCTTTGCAAAAAACAGATGTTTTTATATCACTATTTTTTTTATGTTCATAAGTCTCAAGTTTTAAACATTTTATTAAAATGATCCTATCCAATTCTTAATATCTTGTAATCCTTTATGATTCCATTCATCTGATACTCTTTGTTCAATATATTTTAAAAACAGAGTGTCAATAACTTTAAAAATTTTAAATCCGAGAAAAGCTTTTTCCAATACCAGGCCTTCTATTTCATCTTCATTTTCATTTTTTAAATTTTCCGTTTTAGGGGTTTTAAGTCCTGTAATATTAAAACTCTCTCCTTTTATGGTAAATTTATACTCATCTTCATTTATTTTGCAGATAAGATTTATCTGGGTAACAAAAGCTCCTTTTTTTAAAGCAGTTGTCCCCTCTTCAAGACCTGCCTGATCTCCCTTTATGGTAATTTTTTCCTTTGATTTATCCCCAAGTCTGTTTTCAAGAACAATTGAGTTTCCAACCTCAAGAGTAATAATATCTTTTGAATTTATAATAGAAGAAATATTATGATTGTTTTCAATTAGAAACCATATCCATGTTAAATAATCATTTCCAAGAAATTTATATTTATTATAAGCTGTTGCAATATCAAGCATAAAATTACCTCGAATATTTTAAAGGGGTAAGTGTTAAAAATTTATCTTTTTGAGAACTTTGAAATGAAGATTTTGTTTCAATTAAAGTATAAGGAAAAAGCCTTATGGGTTTTAATTTAAAGGATTTTAAAAAGATGGTTTCAAAAAACTCATTGGCAGCTTTTTGTGTAGTATAAAGATAGAGGTTTTTTTCTTCATAATCCCAGAGCACGTCATATAGACTTGGAACAGCTGGTATCTTATGCATCAGTGTATCTATAACATGTTC